>JASFRE010000112.1:0-9938 GCA_050115055.1 Candidatus Eiseniibacteriota bacterium
CAGTCGAGTCCGAGATCACGCCGCAGCTCGTCGGTGTCGAAGGCGCCGGCCGGCGCGTTCCAGGAGTAGGTGTAGTCCGCGGGGCGGATCCGACCGAGGGGCCGGAAGCGCGTGCCGACCTCCCTGAAACCGGCCCGCAGTCGCGGTCCACCACCGCGCCAGCCGGCGAGCGGTTTGAGCTCGATGCCGAGGCTCGAGGCGGTGCCGCCGTTGTCGAAGTCGTCCCGGCTCGACAGCGTGTTCAGATCGAGCGCCGAGATGGCCAGCTCGCCGGTGATCTCGAGCTGCTCTCCCGGGCGAAAGGCCGCCGTCAGGTCCGCGAGGCGCTGCGACTCGGGAGCACTGAGCTGGCGGATCGGCTGGAAGGCGCCGCTCGCCACCCCGACCCAGCGATAGACGCGCTCGCCGGCGGTGGTCGTCGAGTCCTGGTAATCACCGGCCCCCGGGCCCACCTCGATGAAATCGACCCGGTAGTCGCCGTTCTCCTCTCCGGCGTACTGGTAGCGCACCGACCCGCCGCCGAGCGCGACGGCGATGTAGTCGCCGTTGCCCGCGCCGACGAACACGCCGGCCTCACGGGTGATCGACTGCGTCGAGTCGCCGGCGCTGGCCAGCTGCTGGCGCTCGGCATCGGTCAGCGCGATGATGGGGCTGCCATCGTCATCCGACTCGGAGACGATCGAGGTGCCGAACTCGAGCTGTCCGTCGAGGAGGCTCGAGCGGGCGCCGCCGACGTAGAAGCTGCGCTCGAAGGCCTGGGTCGAGAACTCGAAATCGGTGGTGATGCGCGAGTCGCGGGTGATGAGACGTCGCGGTGTGAACGTCACCTCGCCTCGCCCGTAATCGATGGTGTAGTCCTGGCTCTCGCCGCGCGCGAGGCGCTCGCCATCCAGCCAGACGGTCTCGGTACCGGCGATCACCGTGATGTCGGGATTGCCGGCCGCGTCGGTCAGCACGTACGGGCCCTGCTTGCCCTCGACCCCCTGGATCTCGATCGACACGAACTCGCCCTTGGCGACGGCCGCTGCCAGGACGAAGGCACGCTCGTTACCGCGCCCCTCCGCCTTCACGCCCTCCAGGCGCTTGGCGTAGCTCAGGAAGTCGCCGCCGAAGGCCTGGATGTCGTAGTCGCCGAGCGTCGCCGACAGGTTCTGCGTGCGCACCTCGAGCAGGACCTTGTCGAGCTCGTCCAGCGTCTCGGTGTTGCCCTCCGGCTGCAGCGGCAGATCGCGATCCGAGAGCAGCGCGCGCAGTTCGACGCCGCTGGCGATCTCCCCCGAGACGTCGAGGTCGAGCGCCTGGTCGAGCGACGGATCACGGTTCGAGCCCAGCTTGACCGCGAAGGTCTTGTAGCCGCGCACCCGCAGGCCGGCCCCCGGGGCCGGCGAGGCGAACGGCTCGGCCTCGCGCCGGGCGCTCACGATCACGCTGTCCGCCGGCAGCCCGTCGGCGGTCGCGGAGGCGATCACCGGCTCGCGACGCGCATAGCGCGTGGCGAGCGCGAAGGGCAGGGACACCGACTCGACGACGAGCACCTCGCCCTGCCAGCGCTCGGGCGGGAAGAGCCGCAGGCAACCGGCGGCGGCGTCCAGCTGGTAGTCACGCGGGGTCTCGAGTCGCAGTGGCCCGGCGGTGACCACGCAGCGCTCGGGATCGACGAAGCGATGCGCGAGGCAGACCTCGGCGCCCTCGACGAGCAGGGTGTCGTGGGCCGTCCCGAGCGCCAGCAGCGGGCCCGCCGTACCGGCCGCCGTCCCCTCGCCGGCCGCCGTCCCCTCGCCGGCCGCCATCCTCTCGCTGGCCGCCATCCCCTCGCCGGCCGCCGTCCCCTCGCTGGCCGCCATCCCCTCGCCGGCCGCCGTCCCCTCGCTGGCCGCCATCCCGCTCCCGGCTGCCACCGCGGCGCCGACGCGGACCCCCAGCAGCGTCCCGGCGAGCGCCAGCACGGCGGCCGGCGCCAGCCAGCCGACCTGCCCCCCGCGCTTGCACCGGGCCCGCTTCATGCCGCCCCCCCGTGCGCGCTACTCGACCGTCGCGTAGCCGATCCGCAGCACCTGGAGACGGTCGTTGCCGCTGTCGGCGACGACCAGGCGGTCACCCATCACGCACAGGCCGCTCGGTCGACGGAAGCTCGCCGGGCCGTCGCCGGTGGCGCCGAGCGACGCGACCAGCTCTCCCCCGGCATTGAAGGCGAGAACGCGGTCGCCGCCGGCGTCGGCGACGAAGAGGTTGCCGTGCCGGTCGGTCGCCACCGCCATCGGCCTGCCGCCACCGGGCAGCGGCCAGGCGGTCAGGAACCCACCCAGGGCATCGAGCACCTGGATGCGTCCGTTCATCGAGTCGGCGACGAAGATCCGGCCGGGTCCGGTCGCGACGCCCTCCGGCATGTCGAATCCCTGCGCATCGTCGCCGAATCCCCCGACCTCGTAGAGAAGCTCCCACGCCGGCGTGAAGATCAGCAGACGGTCCCCCTCGCGATCGGAGAGGATCGCGTTGCCCGATCGGTCGACGGCCAGGCCGCGGGGCTCGACCTCGCCGATGCGGTCGCGGTAGGCGCCGCTGGCGAGGTCGACGCCGACGCCCAGGTACTCGCCGCGCGCATGGAACTCGAGCACGCGGCGTCCGAGGGAGTCGAGGACCAGGTAGGCGAGGCTGGTGGCGGTCGAGACGGCGATCGGTCGCCGGAGCGCCCCCTCCTCGGTGCCGATCCCGCCAGCTTCCCAGAGCAGGCGACCGTCGGGATCCAGGTGCTGGACGCGGGAGTTGCCGGTGTCGGCGACGAGCAGCCCGCCGACCGGTGTCGCGATCAGTCCGTGGGGGTTGCGAAACTCGGCCGGGCCGGTGCCGCTGCGTCCGATGATGCGCTCGGGGACGAGACCGGCGACGCGTGGGGTCGCCGGGCGGGCGGGACGCGCCGCGTCGGTGGGGGCGCGCTCACCGGTGGTGGCAGCGGCGGCGGCGATGGCGAGCGCCATCCACGGCGTGCCCGTCACGAGGAGCACCAGCCAGCGGCCCGGGAGTCCGGGCCGACCGCCTGGCGCTCGCCCCCGGGAGTGGCTCCTAGAAGCGGGCGCGCAGGCCGACACGGCAGTCGCCGTCGAGCCCGGTGTGGACATAGGGGCTGAGGGTCTGGGCGAGACTGTGGTCCCCGTCGCGATGCGGGCCGTCGTCGGAATCCTGCTCATCGTCGTCCCCGGGACGCTCCGCCGTCAGCCAGATGGCGTGCATCAGACTGAGGATGCGGCCGGCCACCATGCCGCCGATGGAGAAGTCGGCGCGATGGTAGGCCGACTCGCTCGACGAGCGCAGGTCGGCGAACTGGAGGCGTCGCGCCTCCGACTCCCAGTCCCAGGCCAGATTGCCGGTGATCGAGTTCTCCTCGATGTACCGCTGCTGCGCAACCGGGTCGTCCGGGTAGAGCTCGCGAATCGCGACCAGACGGACCTCGATCTCGTTGTAGCTGCCGGGCCCCGGATCGGAGCGATCGTACCGCGCCAGTGACTGGAAGTAGCTGTCGGCCTCGCCGTCGGCATCGGAGATCCCGGCGAAGCGCTCGGCATAGTCGATGTACCGGTCCTTGCGCGACGCGCCCTGCGCCCGGAAGGTGATGAAGCTCGTCCAGCTCGCCACCTCGCCCAGCATCAGGGCGACGCCAACCGGTCGCGATCCCCACTTGAGCTGTCCCAGTCCCGGCACCAGGGCGGAGTAGAGGATCGTGCGTCCCCGGGACGGCCGCCCGTCGGAATGCGGGGCGCCACGCTCGTCGATGTACTGGACGCCATCGGTTGGCGCGCCCGCCGCCACCCCGGCGGCGATGTCGGCGGCGATGTCGTCGGCCAGCCGGGTGGCGGGGTGACCGGGCAGGCTCGAGAGCCCCCCCTGCCGGAGGTCGGCAGCCCCGGGCGACGACGCCGGCGCCGTCACGTCCCGTCGCGGGGCGAGGCCCGGCGCGGGCGCGGACCAGCGCCAACCGCTGGCTCCGGTGAGCGCGGCGCTCGCGTCGTCGCCGTCCACTGCCGCGGGCGCGTCACCGCTGCCGCCCGCGTTCCACGGGGCGATCGACGGAGTCGTGACCTGCGGCGTGGCCTGTGCCGACGCCTCTCCCAGCAGCATCACCGTCATCATCACCACCACCGCGCACGGCACCGCGGCACGTGTCAGCCAGCGACCGCTTCCCGACCTGACCATCATGCGACTCATTTCCCGTCCTGCTCACGTCCGTGTGACGCGACATCCCGGCCGGTGCCTCGCGCGCGCGCCGCCCGGCTGCCGGATCAGAAGGTGCGGCTCAGCACCAGGCGCGCCCCCGGATGCGCGAACGAGGGCTCGAACTCCAGCTCCATCTCCATGTTCTCGCCGACCCCGGTCTGCAGACCGCGCGCCAGGAAGAACGAGTGCCAGGCGGAAGCGAGGTGATTGAGCAGCGCCACCACCGTCATGCTTCGCGCCGTCCGCGACAGATCGTTGCGATCGTCACGCAGCTTGTTGTAGGTGATGAAGTCGTTGTCCTGCGCTGCTGCGAAGTTGGCGACCCAGATCCGGTACGCCTCGCTCTCCGGGTCCTCGGGTGGCGGCTGGTTGTCGTACTGCACCGCTCCCCATCCGGCGCGGTAGATCGTGTTCTTCGAGATGATCTCGTAGTACTCCGGCTTGTCGTTCCGGAAGAAGTCGTTCAGCGCCGAAGCGGCGTCGGCGCAGCTCTGGCCGTCCTGGCCCACGCAGAGGTCTTCGAAGCGCTCGATCGAGAAGTGCTCGTCGGCGTACCCGAACATCTCCTCTTCCTTGCTGTTCGAGCTCGAGCGGAACGATGCGTAGGTGATCCAGGAGACCGCCTCCACGCCCATGAACACGTAGCCGCGATTGGAGCCGGCGTAGAGCTCGCCCAGACCCGGCAGCGCGGCCGAGAGCAGCATCGCCTTGACCGGCGACTTGGCCTCGGGCTGGCCGACGCTCTCGAGGCCGAGCTCGGACGGCGGCACCGGCTCGCCGGGCTCGTCGTCGTCCTCCGTGCCATCCTCGTCCGGCTCGTCCTCCGACGGCCGGCGGCGGCCGTCATCGATGGCGCGCTGCGCGAAGACGCCCGAGGCCTCCGGCGCCGACGCCTCACCGCCCCGACCCGGCAGCCGCACCAGTCCCGCCCGCAGCAGATCGACACTGAAGAAGGACGGGATCCGGCAACGCCTGGCGAGCCCGTCGCCGCTGGCGCCGCTGGCCGATGTGACCGCGCCGGAGGCGAGCCCCTCGCCACCGTCCGTGGCACAGGCTGGCGTCCGGGCATCAGGATCGTTCCCCGCCGCATGCGCACGCGCGACGTCCGTCACGGGCGCCAGTGCAAGCACGGCCAGCACGATCGCCGTGAGCCCGGCGATGCCCACCGGCCCGGCACCACCGGCCGCGCGCCGTGTCTCCCGGCATCGCGCCGGCATGGCGCCGTCCACCGACCTCGCGATGCTTCGATCTCGTGCAGCCGTTCCGTGCCTCAACGACCTCTCCCGGCGCGCGCCCTAGAAGCGCACGTTGAACGAGAAGCGACTGACGCGGTCGAGGTCCGGCGCCTGCGGCCAGCTCGCGTAGTCGAACGAGAAGCTCTTGTAGCGCAGTCCGAACCCGAAGGAGGGGCCGCTGATCGGTTCGATCGCCTGGAACCAGCCCTCGTAGACATAGCCCAGGCGGCCGGTCAGATAGCGCCCGAAGTTGTACTCGGTGCCGACGTTCAGGATCGGGCCGTCATCGACGGCGACGAACGGCTTGTTGAGATCGCCGGTGAGGATGAGGCTCTGTTGCTCGTTGGCGATCGCCCACCACGCCAGGCCGAACTTGAGGTTGCGCGGCAGCGGGTCGGACTGGTCCTCGTCGATGAAGGCGAGGTTGGGGCCGATGTTCTGGAAGTTCAGTCCGGCATTGACCCGGTAGCGCGGGATCTTCCAGAGGACCGCGCCGTCGACCGCGAACGTCGTCCCGCGGCCGTCCTCGCCGTCACGGGTGACGGCGGCCGGCGCCAGGTCGACCCAGACGAACTTCACGTTGGCGCCGATCGAGATGTTTTCGGTGATCTTCGTGCCGAGACCGAAGGACGGGGCGATCTCGAAGCTGGTGAACTCGCCGATGACGTTGCCCGAGAAGTCGGTCGCCACGTTCTTGCCATAGGTCAGGTAAACGATGCTGGCGCCGATGCTGCCGAGGCCCTCGATGTTGCTCGTGTAGCCGAAGTACTCGTAGTAGACGTCATCTGCCAGGCTCGGCACGAGCTGGCTGTGCATCAGGGTCGCCTGGCGATCGGGCATGAACGCCAGCGCGGCCGGGTTCCACCACATCGCCGTCGCGTCGTTGACGACCGCGACGTGCGCCCCTCCCATACCGTTGGCGCGCGCCGAGGGTGGGATCTGCAACGAGGCCGCCCCGGCCGAGGACTGGGCCAGAGCGCTGGCAGACGGCAACAGGAGCAGTCCGACCAGCATCACGACACTTGCCCGCGTGAACATCGATTCCTCCGGTTATTCCTTACGTCACAACGAGATACCAGATGCGGCAGGCTATCATCGGGCCACCGCCCGGGTCAATCATCGGCGTGGGTCAGCCCCTCCCGGTCGATCGGCAGCGGACGGACTCCCCGTGAGGGTCCCGGCAGGTCTCGGAAGTAACGGTGTCTCAATAGCTTATCATCACTAACGACTGACGACCGAGCGCAGGAGCGTGGTCGTGGTCTGGCCGCTGAGGGTGCTTCGGGCCTGGATCTTCAGAAGATACACCCCGTTGGCGACGAAATCTCCATCCTCGTCGCGTCCGTCCCAGACCAGCTGGTGACGGCCCGCGGCGAGCTCGTCCTCGAGAGCCCCGAACGTCTCCCGGACCAGGCGTCCAGAGATGGTGAGGATCCTGAGATCGACCCGCGCCGGTTCCCGGATCTCGAAGCCGAGCACCGTCCCCCGCCGATCGCCCGGGTCGAAGGGGTTCGGGTAGAGGCGCGCGCCCAGGATCTCGAGATCGCCGACGGCCACGACGTTGAACTCGAGCTCCCTGCGGCTCCTGTTCAGGTAGTTGTCCGAGGCGAAGATACGCGCCACGTGCGGGCCCTCGTCGAGGGCCGGAAGGGGGTAGTCGATGGAGCCCTCGGTGGCACTGCCCGGCGCGTAGGTGAAGAGCTCGTTCAGGACCAGCGTGAGCTCCTCGTCGATGCGCATGAACAGGGCGTTGGACGGCGTGTTGCCCACGATGTTGATGCCCGAGGGGTCGGAGACCTGGATGTGGAGCATGCTACCGGGCTGAACGACGTCCGGATCGGTGTCGAAGGAGGCCTCGATCACCGGGCCGACCGGTGGCTCCTCCTGGCCAGCGTCGACCACGTTCAGGTAGGCCGAGCGCGCGCCACAGGCATCGCTGCCGCCCAGGTCGGCGTAGATCTTCATGCCGCCCAGGCCCCGCTGGCCGGTGAGCGACTGGTAGGCATCCACCGGCACCACGAAGCCGGTCTCGAGGGTGCCGCCGGTCACCGGCAGCTCCGAGCGGAAGACGTCGCGGCCGGTGATCTCGTAGCCGGTGAAGGTGCCGGCGCCGCGGAAGCGGATCTCCGACGAATCGGTGACCCGGACCAGTGCCTGGCCCCGCGCCGCGACCGTCGTGCCCGTCGAGTCGCGCACGATGCCGCCGAGCACGTAGGGCACGCCGGCGACCAGCGTGTCCAGGGGCGCGCCGGCGCCGCCGGAGGCGAGCGCCGCCACCTCGATCCGGTGCGTCGGCGTCGGGATGACCACCGCCGGGTCCCCGAGCAGCACGTACTTGCGCACGTTGGCGGTGTCGACGCCGGCCTCGATGTTCTTGGCGTCCCCGAGCGCCGCGCCGATGGGGCGCTTGCGCGTCATGTCCCCGTCGACGTACAGACGCTCGAAGGTGAGCGTGTTGAGCCGCTGGTTGGAGCCCACGAAGGCCAGGTCGGTGGCACCGGTCGACGTCACCGAGCCGCCGTCGGGGTGCTTGACGAGCGCCTCGCCGATGCCCTCCGAGGCGGGCTCGTCGAAGCGGTTCACCGTGCACGAGAAGGTGAAGAAGAGTGGCAGGCGCGCGCCGTTGGCGAGCTGGCCGGTGTTCTCGACCCGGAACAGCGCCTCGTGCGCCATGACGTCCGGGGCGCCGTGGCCGATGTAGTTGACCAGCGCGGCGCCGGCATCGAAGGCCCCCAGGTAGGAGGTGCGCGCCTCCGGCTTGGCGCCGAACTCGTCGAGCGGGTAGTCGTGCAGGTAGATCTTCTGGAGCTCGAGCTCGGTCGGCAGCGCCAGCAGGACGCGCTCCGACGACAGCACGTGTCTGAAGCCCTCGACCGGCTCGCCGTTCACGTACTGGTCGTCCGCAGCCAGCAGGACGCGCTGGCGCCAGTCGCCGCGCTCGGGGCTCGACAGGAAGGGGATCGTCTTCCCGTCGATGATCACCTCGGCCTCCTCCAGTGTACGGGCCGGGATCCGACCGATGTAGAGATCGGCCAGGATGTCGGGTGGCTCCTCGAGCGCGTCGCCGAAGGTCCGCACGTACCAGTCGTCGGAGATGAAGTCGGAGCCGCCGAAGCTGCCGCCGATGAAGTTCCAGAAGCTCGGCGCCGGCACCAGATCGGTGAGCCGCGAGCCGTCCCCGAACCGGTCGAGCGCATCGTAGGAGGCGTCGCCGACCAGGCAGACGTAGAGGGGCCGCCCGTCCTCCTGCCAGGTGTGCACGGCGTAGTCGACGAAGTTGCGCACCGCCGTGGCGCTCTTGAGGCCCCACCCGAACTCGTCATAGATGTCGGAGGTGCGCACCACCATCGGATAGGACGGTGCCGGATCGCCCGGCAGCGTGGCGTGCGCCTGCCCCAGGCGGGTCGAGGGGCCGAGCAGCGTGTCGTGCGCGATCACCAGGTAGCGGCCGCGATGGCCGGGATCGCGCAGGTCGCCGAAGTGCGTGTCACGCTCCACCGAGGCGACGCGCCGGAAGAAGCTCACCGGACGGCCGACCCAGTACTTGCGGGTCTCCCCTGCCGTGAGAAAGGCGCTGAAGCGCAGCGTGGTGCCGTCCAGCTCGCCGTCCAGCACCCGCGGGGCGAAGGGATCGGTCACGTCGTAGACCGCCGTGCCCGCCGGCACCGAGGTGATCTCGAAGTTCGTGATGCCGTTCGCCCCCTCCGGCGACGCGAACTCGAAGGAGGGATCAACGGTCATGTCGAGACGACGCTCGAAGACCACCTGGTACCAGGCCAGCAGGCTCTCGTCGATGCGATTGGGCTTCGCGGGGTCGACGATGCGCACCGCCTCGAGCGTGAGCGTGTTCGCGGCCTCGAAATCGAGCCCGTCGCCCTGGATGTCCTGGCGGCCGTAGTAGGGCGAGCGGTCGGCGCCGTCCCAGATGAAGGTGTCCTGGCCGGCCGGCGTGTGGATGATCTCGCCGTTCCAGCGCGCGACGACGTAGTGGTCGTGGATGCCGCCGAACGTCGGCGGTCGCGCGTCGCCCATGATCGTGTTGCCCCACAGGCGGACGCGCACGGTCCCCAGGGCGCCGGTGGCGGCCTCCGGGGTCGAGATCGGAATGGAGACCGGCAGGTCCTGGTCGTTGACCGTGGTCGCGTACCACCACTTCTCCCAGCGCTCGCCGGGCTCGTAGAAGTCGGCGTTGTAGACCCGGTTCTGCTCGTAGTGCGTCCGTGACCGCCCGGTCGTGAGGGTCGGTGCGCCGCCGGCCGGCATGGCGTCGACGCTGCCGATCCGGAGCGGCGCGGCCGGGAAGTCGCCGCCCCAGGTCAGCCAGTAGACGCCGAGCGGCGCCGCCAGATGATCGATCGCCTCGAGCCCGTAGCTGCCGGGCCCGGCGCCGCCCATGTCGTCGAGCCAGCCGGAGCTGTCGTTGCCGAGGAAGGCGACGGTGTCGTCCGCATCGAGCTGACCGGCAGTGCCCCCGTCCCCGACCTCGATCGCGCACTC
>JASFRE010000113.1:0-9914 GCA_050115055.1 Candidatus Eiseniibacteriota bacterium
CCCTGTCGAGCCTGTGCGCGGGGACGGCGGCGGGTGCGGTGCTCGACCTCGCCCGGCTGGAGGTGGCGGGCGGCACGCTCGCGGCGGGCCAGTGCGCGGAGCTGGCGCTGGAGATCGAAAACACGGGCGCGGCGACGGCCGGCGACGCTCGCGTCGAGCTGTCGCTCCTCTCCGGCGCCGGGCAGCTGGTGGCAGCGTCGCATGCGCTGGGCGACGTCGCGCCGGGGGCGCGCGTTACGGTGCAGGGAGACTCGCTGTGTGTCGAGCCCGGGGCGCGCGACGGGGAGACGCTGGTCGTCGAGGCGCATCTGGTGCACGACGGTGGTGAGCGACGTCTACGACGGGCGCTCACGGCCGGTGCGGTGCGTCTCGTGCACGTCGGGCAGGAGATCGACGACACCGACGGGGACGGTCTGATCGAGGCGGGGGAGCGGGCGGTGGTGCGGCTCGAGGTCCGGAACCTGGGCGGGGCGACCGCCGCCGCGCTCGAGGCGGTCCTCGAGGTGGTCGAGCGGGCGACCGGCCTGCCGGCCGCCAGCGCCACGGTCGAGCGCGCGCGCGCCCGCTTCGGTGACCTGGCGCCCGGCGAGATCGCCCGCGGCGAGCCCTGCATCCTGCGGCTGGCGCCTGACGCCGATCCGGCGACGCTGCTCCTGCGCGTCACCTTCGACCGCCCGCTCGAGCAGCAGCCGGCGAGTCCGGTGGTGGCGATCGATCTCGAGCCGCCGCCGGCCCCGACCGGGATTGCCGGCGCGCTGCCCGCCGCCGGTGTCCGCCTCACCTGGGAGCCGGTCGCTGCCGACGACCTCTGGGGCTACGCCATCGAGCGCGCGCCGGCGCTGGCCGGGCCGTTCACCGAGATCGCGGTGCAGGCGGCTGGTGCCGGCACCCGTTACGCCGACCCGGCGGTGGTGCCGTGGCGGTCCTATGCCTACCGGGTGCGTGCCGTCGACGATTCGCGACACCGCGGGCCGCCATCGGCGGCCGCGTTGCTGGCGAGCAACCCACCGCCGGCGGCCGGGTGGCCGCGCCCGCTTGGCGTCGAGACCACGAGCTCGCCGGTGCTCGTCGACCTCGACGGCGACGGTGCCTGCGAGATCGTCATCGGGGCCGACGGTGTCTACGTCTTCCGGGGCGACGGCAGCGGCTGGCTCGACGCGTCCGGGGGCGGCGCGCGCTTCACGTCCGACGGCGTCGTGCCGGCGGCACGCAGCTATGAGTCGACGGCGGCGGTGGCCGATCTGGACGGGGACGGGGCGCTGGAGATCGCGGCCGCCGCCTGGCAGCGCGCCGAGCTGCACGTCTGGCGGCTGGACGGCTCGGCCGTCGACGGGTGGCCGCGGTCGCTCATCGGACCACCCAACTGGGGGTCGCCGGTGGCGGCCGACCTGGATGCCGACGGCGACCTCGAGCTGGTCGTCCTGTCGGGGGCGCAGGGGCGCCTCTTCGCCTGGCACCACGACGGCCGCGAGGTGCGGGATGGTGACGGCGACCCGACGACCGACGGGGTCTTCGCGCATTCCGGTGCCGCTTTCAGCTTCGCGACACCGGCGGCCGGCGATGTGGATGGCGAGCCGGGCGCCGAGATCGTGGTCGGCTACGACGCGCCGGCCGGGGCGCTGCACGTCTACCGGGCCGATGGCAGCGAGCCGCCCGGCTGGCCGCTCGCCCTCGGCGGGCCGATCTCGGCCTCGCCGGCGCTGGCCGATCTCGACGACGATGGTCGGCTCGAGATCCTGGTCGCGGTCGAGGAGACCGACTCGGTGTACGTCCTCGACGGCGACGGCCGCCCGCGGTCCGGCTGGCCGCGCCCGGCGACGGTGCGCAACGCTGCGGCCCGCACCTCCTCGCCGGTGGTGGCCGACCTGGACGGCGACGGTCGCCAGGACGTCGTCTTCGCCGACAACGCCGGACTCCTGCACGCCTGGGACCGGGACGGCGAGGTGCTGAGCGGCTGGGAGGCGGTCACCTTCGCCACCGATATCGAGGCACAGGGGGCGCACGCCACGCAGTCGACACCGGTGATCGGCGACCTGGACGGCGAGCCGGGGCTGGAGGTCGTGCTCGGCGCCGAGGATGGGCGGGTCTACGCCTGGCACGCGGGGGGGAGCCCGGTCCGGGGCTTCCCGATCCAGACCGCCGGCGAGGTGCGCGGCTCGCCGGCCCTCGGCGACGTGGACGGGGACGGTCAGGTCGAGCTGGTGGTCGGGGCTTCCGACCAGCAGCTGGGTGTCTGGGACGTGGCCGGCGACCCGCTGCGTCAACCGTGGCCGCTGTTCCGGCGAACCCCCGCCAACGATGGCAATGCGAGCGCCAGCGGTTTGCTGGCGCCGGAGGAGCCGCAGCGCCCCGGCGCGGCGCCGGCGCCGGCCCGGATCGGCCGCCCCCATCCGAGCCCCGCGCGCCCGACGACGCGGCTCGACCTGACCCTCGACCGGCCAGAGGCGGTCGAGTGGCGCCTCTACGGCGTGGCCGGCCGCCTGCTCCGGCGCGAGCGTCTGGGGAGACTGGGCGCGGGCGAGCACCCGCTCGAGTGGGACGGGCGCGATGGTGCCGGACGGCCGCTACCGGCCGGTGTCTACTGGTTCGAGGTGCGGGCCGGAGCAGCGCGACGGGCGAGCCGCATCGTCCTCGTCCGCTAGCCGTGGGGCAGCCGCTGGTTGGTGCCAGGCGTGGTCCGGGCACCGAACTTGCAGTCCGTTCGCAGCGGACGGACGGAGCCAGGTGCTCGTCGTGGCGCGGGCGGTGCCGAGGCCGTTGTCGCCAGGGGCGATGGCCGGGATGACCGGCCGTCGCTGGCGGCGACGAGGCGCCGGCCGGCTGGTGACTCTCACCCAGCCTGACGGGGCGAGCGGTCGCCTGGCAGCCCGTGGCAGCAGCGGCCCGCCGCGGCAACTGACGTCCCGGTAGACAGATGGGCCCCCTCCGGGCTATACTGCCCGGACTTCCAGGCAAAGGACCGACAGCCGGCACCCACCAACCCGAGGATCTACGGCCACAGGCAGTTGCTACCGTCCTCCTGAACCGCGGGCACACCGCCCGCGATCTGTGAACAACCACTGCCGTCGGGCTGGTCGACCACCCTGCCCCGAGGCCATCGACCAACGCCAACGACCCCGGAGGAGCCAGATGAGGGGGCGCGCCGCGTCGTGTCTTGTGCTGCTGCTGCTCGTCGCCGCCGCCGACGTCGCCTTGGCTGCCGGCCAGATCACCGAGGAGCTCGTCTTCGATCCGGCGCGCCTGTCGATCGCGGTCGATGCGCGTGACGGCGAGCCAGACCTCGCCACGGTGCGCTATGCGGGTGCTCTGTCCGCCACGTCGCCGGGCCGACCGGACCTGCCCGAGGTGCCGATCTGGCTCGAGGTGCCGCCCGGCACCCGGGTGCGCTCGCTCGTGGCCGAACCGCTCGAGACCGAGGAGGTGGCGCGTGGCCTCCACGTGGCGGCGGCGGTGCCGGATCATCGTCCGGGCGAGGCGCCCGAGTCACCGGCGGCCGGGCCGGTCGCGATCGACGCCGCGAGCGGTCTGGTGCCGGATGCCTGGGCAACCCTCGGGGCCGGCGGCTCGAAGCGCGGCCACCAGCTGGTCTCGGTGCTGGCCCGGCCGGTACGCTGGGAGCCGTCGAGCGGCCGCCTGATCGTCGCTCGCCGCCTGTCGCTCACCCTCGAGCTCGAAGCCGACCCCGGTCCCGCGCCGCTGGCGCGCCACCGCGTCGTGCCGGCCATCGAGCGCCGCTTCGAGCGCGCCCTCGCAGGCTCGGTGCGCGGCCTGCGGTCGCTGGTGGCAACCGGTCCTGCGTCCGGCGGTCCGGCCGCGGGGTTCGCCGGCTCGGGTCCGGCCGGCGACGGTCCCTACCAGCCCACCTTCCGGCCAACCACCGACGGCAGCCCGGTCGAGTACGTGATCATCACCAGCGACGTGCTGGCCAACGAGTTCCAGCGCCTGGCCGACTGGAAGACCGCCAAGGGTGTGCAGGCGGTGGTGCGCACCGTCGAGTGGATCGATGCCACCTATCCGAACGGCGTCGACCGGGCCGAACGCATCCGCTTCTTCATCCGTGACGCCTACCAGAACTGGGGCACTCTCTGGGTGGTGCTCGGCGGCGATACCGATGTCATCCCGGTGCGGTACGCCTACTGGGCGTTCCTCGGCGGCGAGTTCATCCCGACCGACCTCTACTATGCCTGCCTCGACGGCAACTGGAACGCCGACGGCGACGGGTTGTTCGGGGAGGCGCCGGTCATCGTCGGCGGTGACGACGTCGATTTCCTGAACGAGGTGTCGGTGGGTCGCTTCACGGTCTCGACCGTTCCCGAGGCGGCCGGCACGATCGACAAGCTGCTACGCTACGAGCGTGAAGCGCCGTCGATCAGCCGCTATCCGGCCTCGCTCCTCGTCATGGCCGAGCGCCTCTTCGTCAACCAGCACGGCGCCGAGCTGGCCGAGGAGGCGCTGGCGCACGTCCATCCCTGGTTCAACGTGGTCCGACTCTACGAGGAGTCGGAGAACTGGCCCGGCTCGCTCGAGCTGACGCGTAGCGCCGCCCTCGACTCGCTCGAGAACGGCTTCGGTCTGGTGCTGCACGTCGGCCACGGCTACCGCAACACGATGTCGGTCGGGGATGGCACGCTCAACAACGCCGATGCCGACGCGCTCCAGAACGATCCGCTGAATCCGGTGGTCTTCGCCATCAACTGCTCGTCCGCCGCGATCGACTTCAACTCGATTGGCGAGCGCTGGCTCAAGAACCCCGACGGCGGCTCGGTGGCCTATATCGGGACCTCACGCATCGCCTACATCGCCGCCTCCGAGGCCTCGCAGAACGCCTGGTTCACGGCGGCCTTCGACGATTCGGTGCGCTCCATCGGGCTGTCGACCGACCTGGCGCGCCAGGTGCTCGTGCCCTACGCGGGTCAGGACTCCGCCTGGCGCTGGAACCTCTTCGCGACCACGCTGCTCGGCGATCCGGAGCTCGAGCTCTACCTGAACGCCATCCCGCCGCTCGCGGTGTCGCATCCGGGCTCCTTCACCCTCGGCGTCGGTTCGATGGCGGTGGGTGTCAGCTCGGCCGGACAGCCGGTGGCGGGCGCGACCGTCAGCCTGCAACGCGAAGGCGAGGCCTACGGGGTGGGGGAGACCGATGCCGGCGGCATCGCCACCGTGCCCTTCCTGCCCGAGACGCCGGGTCCGATCGATCTGACCGTCTGGCGATCGCCCTACCGGTTCTACGAGACGACGCTGCCAGCGACGGCGCCCGGCAGCGGCTTCCTCCACATCGACGGCATCGCGGTCGACGACGACGGGAGCGGCGCCTCCAGTGGCGACGGGGACGGCCTGGTCGATGCCGGCGAGACGGTCGAGCTGGCGGTGACGCTCCACAACGGCGGCGGCAGCACGGTGAACTCCACGCTGGCCACCCTGACCGTCGACGATCCGCTCGGCGCGGTCACGCTGGTCAACGACGTGGTGAGCTACGGCACGATCCCGGCCGGCGGGGAGTGGAGCGGTAGCACGCGTTTCGTCGTGAGCCTCGCCCCCGATGCCCCGGTTGCCTACCAGCCGGTCTTTCATCTCGACATCCAGGCGATCGGCGGTCAGTGGGAGGACGTCTTCACGCTCGACGTGCACCGGCCGTACCTCGAGCACCATGCCCACACGATCGACGACAGCGCGCCGCGCGGCAATGGCGACGGTCTGGTGCAGGCCGGCGAGGAGATCTGGTACACCGTGTCGCTCCGCAACACCGGGCAGGACGCCGCCAATGGCGTGGTCGGGACGTTGCGCGTGGTGGCGGTGGCCGACTCGCAGCCGCACCCCGGCGTGACGGTCCTCGACGACGTGACCGCGCCGGGGACCATCGACGTCGGCGAGACGGTGGCCGGCGACCGGGTCAGCTTCGCGCTCGGGGGAGCCGTCGATCCGTCCACGATCCTCGTCGAGCTCAGCTGGTCGGACGATCACGGACCCATCCGTACCGAGTGGCTCGACGTCGTGCCGCCGGCGGTGCCCGACTCGATCGTCGCCTCCGGCACCTCGACCTCGATCACGTTGCGCTGGCACCCGCCGGCCGACGAGGATATCAAGGGATACGACGTCTACCGGGCCGGCAATCCGTTCGGTCCCTACCTCCGGCAGAACGCCTACACCATCGACGGCTCGGCCAGCTACGAGGACGCCGACCTGCCGGGTTTGACGCGCTTCTACTATCAGCTGGTGGCCCGTGACAGCTCCTACAACCAGAGCTCCATCTCGGTCATCGTCAGCGGCACCACCAACCCGCCGCTCAAGCGCGGCTGGCCCAACGCGCTCCAGCAACAGACCCAGTCGTCGGTGGTCTTCGCCAACACGACCGGCGATGACGCGCTCGAGCTATTCACCGCCGGCGAGTACCAGTATGGCTATCTCGCCAACGGCGGCGAGATCCGCGACGGCGACGGTGACGAGCGGACGCACGGCGTCTTCGCACCGCAGGGCTACAACCAGAACAAGGGCTTCAGCGCCACCACCGGGGTCGGCGACCTGGACCGCGACGGCGACCTCGAGATCGCCAATACCGGCTGGACGCAGGACTCGCTGTTCGTCTGGGACCACGAGGGCCAGCTGCTGCCGGGCTGGCCGCGATGGATGATGGACGACCTGAACTGGCCGTCACCCGTGCTGGCCGATCTCGATGCCGATCACGACCTCGAACTCGTCGCCTGGGCCGGCGGTGGCGGCAGGCTGATGGCCTGGCACCACGATGGGACCGAGGTGGTCGACGGCGACGCCAA
The DNA here is from genome assembly GCA_050115055.1 of Candidatus Eiseniibacteriota bacterium. Classification (GTDB taxonomy): domain Bacteria; phylum Eisenbacteria; class RBG-16-71-46; order CAVPCR01; family CBDCWB01; genus JASFRE01. Next base: position 6,771 of record JASFRE010000113.1, read on the forward strand.
CCCGGCGACCGACGGGGTGATGTTCCGCGTCTTCGGCACGTCGTTCAGCTACTCGAGCCCGGCGGTCGGCAACCTGGACGACGATCCCGAGGCGGAGATCGTGTTCTGCGTCAACCTCTCGGACTCGACCACCGGGCGGGTCTACGTGGTGGAGAACGACGGGACGCTCAAGAATGGCTGGCCGTTCGCCACCGGCAGCCCGTCGACGCCATCGCAGATCACCGCCTCGCCGGCCATCGCCGACCTCGACCGCGACGGCGACTACGAGATCGTGGTGGCCGCCGACCGCGCCGGCGGGCGGCTCTATGCCCTGAACGGTGACGGTACCCTGGTGCCCGGCTGGCCGCGACCGGTGGCGGTGTCGAGTGGCCTGGCGCGCTCGAGCTCGCCCGTGGCCGTCGACCTGGTCGGCGACGAGAGGCTCGAGGTGGTGTTCGTCGCCTCCGACGGGCAGCTGCACGTGCGGGACGCCGGCGGCGCATCGATCAGCGGCTTTCCCGTCACCTACCTGAGCGGGGGAACGGAGACGACGCAGTCGACACCGTCGGTCGCCGACGTCGACGGTGACGGCCAGCTCGAGATCCTCTTCGGCGACGAGTCCGGCAAGGTGCACGGCTACAACCACGACGGGACGCAGCTGGCCGGTTTTCCGATCCAGGTGACCGGCGAGGTCCGGTCGACACCAGCGGTCTGGGACATCGACCAGGATGGAGAGGTCGAGGTCATGGTGCAGTGCTGGGATACCAACGTCTACGTCTGGGACATGCCGGCGACGTTCAACCCGACGCGCATGCCGTGGCCGGTCTTCCGCCACGACTCCCGCAACACCGGCTGGGCCCATGTCGCCGTGCTGCCGGTCGGGATCGAGGATCCCGGCGCGACGGCGGCGAGCCCGGCGGCCGCGCCGCGCGTCTACGATCCCTATCCGAATCCCTTCAACCCGCACACGACACTCGCCTTCGATCTGCCCGGCGAGGGCGCCCGGCACGTCCGGGTGGCGGTCTATGACGTCGCCGGCCGGCTGGTGCGCGAGCTCCTCGACGGTGCCGTCGATGCCGGCCATCACCGGCTACGCTGGGACGGACGTACGGCCCGCGGTGGCCAGGCCCCCTCCGGCGTCTACCTCTACCGCGTGACGATCGACGGCTTCGAGCAGAGCGGCAAGCTGGTGCTCGTCCAGTGAGCGCCGCGACCGGAACCGGTCGACGCGTCGATGGCCGGGGCCAGGTCCGAGCGCGCGATGGTCGCGGGGCGACCGGAACGCACGGGAACCGATGCGATGCAGGAGGTCGACGGATGAGCCAGCTCAGTGGGTGCCGCGCGGCAGCGATCCTCTGGGCGCTTCTGGTGGCGCTCGGTCCGGGTGCGATCGAGGCGCACGCGACCACGGCGACCACCGACGCGCTCGCGCAGCGTCTGGAATTCGACGCGGCGGCGGTCCAGCTATCGGCGACAGCGGACGGCGATCGCGTGCGGCTGCCGGGGCTCGTGACCGGGCGCGGCGAGCCCGGAGCGCCGGACCTGCCGGTCCGCGTCCTGATGCTCGAGCTGCCGGCCGGCACCTCGGTGGCCGACGTCCGGGTCGAGGTGCTCGACACCGTACGGGTCGGCAGCGGACTCGACCCGGTCCCGGTCACCGCCGACTACCGGATCGGTACGGCGCCGCCCGCGGCGCGGCGCGACGCGGCGCTCTATGACGCTGGCAGCGCTGACGCGACCTACCCGGCCGTTCATGCGCGCTACCTGGGGCGCGGGGCACTACGCGGCCACACGATCGCCACGGTCGAGGTGACGCCCTGGAACTACCGGCCCGAGACGGGCGAGCTCGAGCTCGTGACCCGTCTCGATCTGCGCCTCGAGCTCGAGCCGGCGCCGCCGATCGGCCTGCCGCGCCACCGCATCGACGCGCGCATCGAGCGCCGCTTCGAGCGCCAGGCGTCGCGCGTCGTGAGCGGCGGGCTCACGCCCCTGACCGGCGCCGGGTCGGCGGCCGGTGCCGCGCCGCTGGCCGGTGAGGGTCCGGCGGGTCCGGGCCCGTTCCAGCCGACCTTCCGGCCGACCACCGACGGCAGTGCCGTCGAGTACGTGATCGTCACCTCCGAGGCGCTGGCGCCGCAGTTCGAGCGACTGGCCGACTGGAAGACGCGAAAGGGCGTGCAGGCGGTCGTCCGCACCACGGCGTGGATCGACGCCACCTACCCGAACGGCGTCGATCGCGCCGAGCGCGTGCGCTTCTTCCTGCGCGACGCCTACCAGAACTGGGGCACGCTCTGGGTGCTGCTCGGCGGCGACACCGATGTCGTGCCACTCCGCTACGGGGAGACGACCCTGCTCGGCGGCGAGTCGATCCCGGCCGACTACTACTACGCCTGCCTCGACACCAACTGGAACGGCGATGGCGACGATCGCTTTGGCGAGGGGTGGGTGTCGCCCGAAGAGACCGGTGATGACATCGACCTGACGCCGGAGCTGTACGTCGGCCGGGCGCCGGTCTCGACAGAGCAGTCGGCCAGCATCTTCATCGACAAGCTCCTGGCCTACGAGCAGAACCCGGCCTCCGGTAACGGTTACCCGGCGTCGGTTCTCTTCATGGCGGAGCGTCTGTTCAGCGTCTTTCACGGCGCCGAGGTCGCAGAGCAGGCCAGCGCCTTCCTGGGCATCCACGCCCCCTGGTTGAAGCGTGTCCGGCTGTACGAGGAGTCGGCGAGCTGGCCGGGTTCGATCGAGCTCGATCGCGCAACCGCCATCGACTCCCTCACGGACGGATTCGGCATCGTGCACCATGTCGGGCACGGCTTCCGCAACACGATGTCGGTCGGCGACGGCACGCTGACCAACGCCGACGCCGACAACCTGACCAACGGTCCGCGCCAGTCCTTCGTCTTCGCCATCAACTGCTCGTCGGCATCGATCGACTTCAACTCGATCGGTGAACGCTTCGTGAAGAACCCCGATGGCGGCGCCATCGGCTATCTCGGCACCTCGCGCTTCGCCTTCGTGAACGCGTCGCGCGACATCCAGGAGGACTGGTACGCGCTGGTCTTCGAGGACTCGGTGCGGGCGCTCGGCGAGGCGGCGACGCTGTCGCGGCTGCCGCTCATCGCCGCCTCCGAGTTCGACAACGCCTTCCGGTGGACGCAGTTC
>JASFRE010000114.1:0-9908 GCA_050115055.1 Candidatus Eiseniibacteriota bacterium
ACGGCGAGGTCATGAAGCAGATCCGGACGGCGCACCGGGCGCACGCCTATGACAAGGTCGACATGTGCAAGGACTGCTCGCTGAACCGGATGTGGTCCCTGTACGACTGATCCGGCTGATCCCCTGCGCCCCGTCCCGTCCCGGCGCGGGCCCGCACCACCGTCACACCCGCCCCGCCATCCCGCCCGTGACCGTGTATCATGCCGCTCCCGGAAGGAGGGCGTGACGTGGGGCCTGGGCGTCGGTTACGCGACCGCGGTCATGATGACAGGATGGAGGAGCCGGGACCGGCCCGGAGACGGGCACTGGCGGCGCTCCGGCCATGGCTGTTCCTCGTCGTGGTGATCGCGCTCGCTGCCGCACTCCTTGCCCCGTACCGCCACTTCACGACCGACGACGCCTTCATCCACTTCCGGTTCGCGCGCCACCTGGCGCGTGGTGACGGTTTCAGCTACAACCAGGGCGTGCCGACCTACGGCGACACCGCACCGCTCTGGGTGCTGTCGGTGGCGCCGCTCGGGCTGGCGCTGGTGCGGATCGGGGCGGCGCCGGCGGTGATGCACGCATCGTGCGGCGGGATGGATGCCTGGCACCTGGCGGCCAAGCTCCTCGACGCGGGCGCCATCCTCCTTGCCGTCGTCTGCTTCGCGCTCCTCGCCCGGCGGCGGCTCGGGCGCTACACGGGGGCCACGCTGGCGGCCTGTCTCCTGTTCGTCATCGATCCCTGGTGGGTGAAGTGGGGGATGGCGGGCATGGAGACGCCGCTCGCCGTCTTGTTGGCTCTCGCCGCGCTGCGGTGCCGTGACCTCGCGCGAGACTCCGGGCGGGTCGACGTCTGGACGCCGCTGACGATCGGCGTCGGGTTCCTGGTTCGCCCCGAGATGGCGCTGTTCGGCGTGGCGCTCGTCGTCGACATCCTCGCCAACGAGCGCCGGCGGAGGCGCGCGGATCTCGTCGCCGCGCTCACGGGCGGCCTGCTGCCGGTCGTCCCGTGGCTGGTGTACGCGGCGGCGACGTTCGGGACCGTGGTCCCGAACACCTTTGCGGCGCGCCAGGACGTCAACTACTCGCTTGCCTATGTCGTCGTGAAGCTCGGCAAGATCCTGGCCTCGGCGTACGCGGTGCCCCTCGTCGCCATCGTCGTGGCGCTGATCGCCGGACGGCGCGCGGCGGGCGGGGAGCGCTGGGGGCGGATCAACCTGTTCCCGCTGCTCTCCATCGCCCTGGTGCTCGGCTTCTACGTGGGGGCGCGCGTGTCGGTCGGCGCGCGCTACGTACTGCTCGTCAGTCCGTTCATCCTGCTGCTCGGCTACGAGGTGCTGATCGGCGCGCTGGACACGACCCGTGCGCGACGCGTGCTGCGTGGCGCCGTGCTGGTCGCGATCGCCGTGCTGCTACTCGGCGTGCAGGTGATCGCCGTGCGCTTCGTCACGCGCTGGCCGCTGGGTCTCGACGGGCACCTGTTCGACATTGCCTGCTTCCTGCGCGACGAGACCCCGCCCGGCGCGGTGGTCGCGGCGCACGAGATCGGCGTCCTCGGCCATGTCTCGGAGCGCCCGATCGTCGATCTGGCGGCACTCGTATCGCCCGATCTGACGCCGTACTCGCGCACCGGCAGCGTGGCACGGAGCCTCGGTGGGCGGCACGTCGACTACCTGGTGTGGAACGCCAACGAGCACCCGGACCGGCGGCTTCTCGACGACATGGCGGGACGCCTGACACCGCTCCTCGTCCGGCGGGTGCACCGCGAGGGCAGCAGTCACCGGGGCGGCTGGCAGTACTACACGGTCTATCGCGTGCGGCCGTGATCCTCGACATGAGCGGGCGACTGGCCGAAGTGGGCCGGGACCGCCTGCGGACTGGGGTAGCGGTGCCTCTCGGAGTCTCACCCCGCCCTCTGCCTCGTTTCCGAGACCATTCCCCGATGGACCGTCAAGCAAACGGTGAGAGGATCTCGTCGACACCTGTCGGGGCCCGCGCCGGGGGGCTTGGGGCCCCGCGGGAGCGGCCCCGCGGCCGCGCCCGCCAGCCGCGCGTCGCCCTCGAAACAAGGACCTCTTCGGCCACTTCCTTCAGCCTCCCGGCCGGCCTGGCGAAAATGCACTTGCCCATCCCGCGCGACAGCACCCGGCAGTTCTCTTCGGAATCCATGCCGGCGTCGGCCACTAGGATCGCGCGTCATCGTGATGTCGATCGTCGGCCTGGTCTTCCCCCTCGACCTCGAAGTAGAGAGTGGTGGTATCCCAGAAGGTGAGATCTGCGTCGCAGTTGACCAGCGCGGCAGTCTTGAAGAAGACGGTCTCCTCGATCGCCTGCACGTGGTCCTCGAGGTAGTCCACCGCGAGGTAGAGCTGATCGAGCGTCAGCTCCTCGCCTTCCGGGAAGAACACGAGATCGGGCAGCCAGCGCTCATGACAGGCCAGCCTGCCGGGCGGCGCCAGCAGTCGGTTGGCCACCATGGCGAAGGTGGCGGTCTCGTGCGGCGCTCTGCGCTTCTCCTTGGCGGCGAGCTTTCCCAGGCACGGCCCGATCCCCAGTTCCTCCCGGAGGGCCCGTGCGACATGAACGCCACCGAGAGGCTTGCTCCACTCGATCTCGATCCGGACGGGTCGTGCGCAGGTACCTATCGACGCATGTGCCAGTCTATCTGGCTCTGGGCAATGCAAGACAGCCATGGGAGGTGGGGAGGTGCCATCAAGGTGTCCTTTGTCTTCCGAGTATCTGGCCCTACCCGCGTTGCCAGCAGCCGACTGGCGCCGCTCGAGTGCCTACACACCTCGAACTCAGTCCCGACCACGACGTCGCGTCCTGCCAGATCGTGATCGGCGAGCGGGACCGGCGCGGCGTGCTCAGCAGCTGGTCGTCTTCAGCGACGACCAGAACAGTGGCCATGGCAACGGTCATCGGATCGAGTCCAACGTCTTCCAGGAGCAGACCCTCGACGCTGGAGACGTCGGCGACACCGATGTCTTGGTTCTCCGGGGCCAGGCCCGGCATTGTCGAGGGCAGCTCGACCGCCGCGGCCTTCATCGAGACGCTCGACCCGGGTGCGGGCTTCGTGACGACCCACTTCATCACGGTCGACATGACCAGTACCCCGGCGACCTGGTCGGATTGCGAGCTGGCGTTCGCGATCGATCCGAGTCTGGATGGCCAGATCTTCCAGTTCGGCTTCCTCAACGTGGCGACGTACTACGAGGGATCGGGCATCTTCTACGACAGCATCGATTTCTACGTCGATTCGCCCGGCGCCATGCGCGGCGGTCTCCACGGTGCGGCCCTTGCGTGATCACCGAATGAGCGCGACCTTCCGCACCGCACGCACGCCGTCGGCGTCGAGGCGTAGGAAGTAGACGCCGGACGCCGGGCGCCCGCCGTGCAGATCGCGCCCGTTCCAGACGACGCGATGCAAACCGGCCGTGCGACGGGCGCTGAGCGGGCGGGCGACCAGGCGCCCGGTCACGTCAAAGACCGCGAGCTCGACCGGGGCGGCGACCGGTAGCGTGAAGCGCACGTCAAGGAAACTCGCCGCCGGGTTGGGACCCGCCACGGCCAGCGTGACGCGGCCCGCGGCGCTGCCGTCCGGCTCCGGGACTCCGCCCCCGTCCGCCAGCGCCGTGGTTCCCTGATCCAGGTAGCCCCAGATCTCGATGTCGTCCAGGTTCCAGCCGCAGTAGCGACCGATCGGGTCGGTCGGACCCATGCCCCAGCGGAGTCGAACCGCCGCCTCGCCGTCGGCCACGGCCGACAGGTCGATCGCGTCCTCGATCCAGGCGCCGCCCGGATGCTCGGAGCGGTTCGACCAGACGCGCTGCCAGGTGAAGCCGTCGGTCGATAGCTCGATCGTCGCCAGGTCGTGCTCGGGCGCCTCGACACCGAGCCAGCGCCAGAATCGCAGCTCGACCCGGTGGAGGGCCGAGCAGTCGATGGGCGGTGTGGTCAGGTGGAGGGCCGGCAGGTTGTTGGAGTAGTCGCCGGCCAGGTTGTAGCCGTAGACCTGCGTTCCGGTGTGACCGGCGGTGGGATCAGGAGCGCCCAGCTCGCCGCCGCCGCCCGCCGGGACGCCGAACGCCCACTGACCGACCGTCTGCCAGCCCGGATCGGTGTCGAGTGGCCAGGCGTGCTGGCGCACGGGATCGCCGATCGCCAGGATCGCGCGGCGTTCCGTGTTCCCGAGCCCGGTCGAGAGGTTGGTGACGCGTACCGTGGCGACGTGGGCGCCCGGTTCGAGCTGGGCCGCAGTGGCATTCAGCGCGATCGTCAGGTCCGAGGCGCCGCCCGGTGGCAGGACGCCGCTCTGGGCGCCGGCCAGGGTCAGCCAGGGAGTGGGACATGCCACCTCGAAGACGGCGTCGGTTTCGCCCGTGTTGACGATCCGGTAGTCCTGCCTATCGGGCTCGAACGGGCCGCCGACCGGCCCCGTCGCCTCGAGGTCGGTCGCCGGAACGACGCGCAGACCGGTGTCGGAGGTCAGCGCCTTGATGCAGAAGTTGGCGGACGGATCCAGAGCATACAGGTCGAGCCACGCACCGCCGCTCCGGTAGTAGCTCTGGCCGGGCTGGGCGGTCGAAGGGACGATCGCACGGTAGGAGGCGCCGAGCAGCGTCGACACCTCGGAGGTCCGATCGTAGGGCTGACCACCGTGGGCGAGCACGAGCTCGACGTAGAAGTCGTCGCCCGCCGCGAGGTCGAGCGGGGGGTCGAGCGCCACGGTGTGCAGACCGACATGGGCAGCGATCCCGCTCGAGGTGACTCGCGGTCCCGAGAGCATGCCGCCGGCAAAGCTGTCGTACACGGTCAGCGTGTAGGCGACCGAGTCGGCGGCGGCGTAGAAAGAGAGCGCTTCGAGGAGCTCGTCGTCGCCGGCCACGAAGGCGTTGAAGGCCTCCGAACAGTCCGTCTTGGTGTCGCGCCAGCCGTGATAGTCGTGATGGTAGGCATGATCGAAGGCGAGGGGCACGACGTCCCGGAAGGCGACCGCGCCCATTGTGGGGTGCCGGCCGCAGTGCTTGTCGCCGTACGCGATCCAGAAGAAGCCGTCGAGTCCCCAGCTCGGGCCGTAGCTGTTCTTGCACAGCCAGGCGCCGGGCTCGGGCGCCTGCGTCACCTTGTCGTCGTCCCAGCCGATGATCGCGATGGCGTGATTCGGCAGCTCGCCCGACGATGGCGGCTGGTAGTGCACGAACTCGGGCGACATGTAGGCGCCGTTGTACGTCATGCAGGCACTCACGGCGCCGTGTTCCATGAGCGAGCGCTTGATGCGTTCCATGCCCCCGGCTGCGTCGACCGAGAACCAGGCGACGTCACGCACCTGGAAGGTGTGATAGCTCGTGTCTGCCTGCGCCGGCGGCGTGGTGTAGGACTGCGCGTCCAGGTTGCGCACCGCGCCCTCGCCGCGCGCCAGGTAGGCCGCCGCCACCAGGAAGTCGCCGCCCTCGTGGACGACCAGCCCGCTGCCGTCCGGCGGTACCAGGTCGCCGTTGTGGTGCTCGTTGAAGCCGTTCCACCAGTCGAGGTGGTACTCCGCGAGGTCCGGCTCGCCGCTCTCGCCGGCCGCCGCCCAGGCGCCGGTCACGAGCAGGTTGCTCTCGAGACTCGCCATGGTCCCGAAGGTCCAGCAGGTGCCGCCGAGCTGCGACTTGACCGATGTCACGTAGCTCTGGCCGGCGACGTCGCGCAGGTCGAACGTGGCCGGGAGCGGATCGGGCTGGCGCGCAGCGGCTGTGGCGGCCACGGCGGGCGCGGCGGCCACGGCGGGCGCGGCGGGCGCGGCGGCCACGGCGTGTGCGGCGACGACCGTGGCGCAGCTGACGAGCACGAGGGCGGCGAGGTCTGGTGCTCGGCGCGGCGCCGGGCTTGGGGGGGTGCTGCGCGACATGATGGAGACGTCCTCGAAGGGGTGACGTCCCCTATGATAGCGGCGGCGCCCCCGGAACGTCCACCGCCTGGCCATGCGCTGGCGCCGCCGGCGCCGCGGCGGCGGTGCCGGCCGGACGCCGACCGCGTCGGTGCACCCCGGACGCCGACCGCGTCGGTGCACCCCGGACGCCGACCGCGTCGCCTGCCTGGCGGCTACCGGGTCGCCTGCTCGTACAGCCGCTGGTAGCCGGCGATGGTGCTGTCCCAGGAAAAGGCCGTCGCCCGCGCGTGCAGGTTGGCGAGCATCCTGCCGTAGGATGCCGGGTCGTCCCGCACCACGTGGCAGGCACGCTCGAGGGCCTGCGCGAGCGCGCCGACCATCGCCTCGTAGAGCGGGATGCCGTGTCGGCGCCCCGGCTCGCGCGCCAGCTGGATCTGCCGCCACTGCGCGGCGAGGTCGACGGGCGGCGCGCGGAGCCCGCCGCTGCCGATGCTGCCATCGACGTCCGTGGCGGCCTCGCCGCCGTGCGCCGCGGCATCGTCGCAGCCCAGCGCCTCGCGGAACAGCAGCCCGGTGGCGCCGGCCGCGTCGTCATCCAGATCGACCACCTGCTGCACGAGCCCCCCGGTGGCGCGCGCCACCACCGGCGTGCCGGCGAGGTAGGGCTCGGTGGCGCCGCCGAAGGGCTCGTAGAGCGACGGCATGACAGCGAAGGTGGCGCCCGCCATGGCCTCCATGTAGCCGCGCTCCATGCGAAACGGGTAGACCACGACGTCGCCGCGTCGCGTCTCCGCCAGACGCTCGAGCTCCGCCAGGTAGGGGGGAGGTGCACCGCCGGCGATCGGCGTCAGGATGAAGCGAGCGCTCCCCGGCGCCAGCCCGGCGATGACGCGCGCCAGGACGTCGAATCCTTTCTGCCCCGGGTCGAGGCGCCCGAACATGAGGAAGACCGGCACCGCGTCGGGCAGGGTGGAGACCGACGCGTCCCCGTCCTGTCCGGCGAGCCGCCCCAGCGTGCGTGGATCCTCGTAATCGGCGAGCGTGTCGAGCATCGTGCGGCGCCGGGACCGTTTCTCGGCCAGGATCGCCGCCGGCTCGCCGGCCCGCGCGGCCTCGATGGAGGCGGCGGAGAACGCCGGTTCGGGGCGACCGAACAGCCCGTTGTCGACGCCGACGATTCCGTGCCGCGCGAGCACCGCCTGTAGATGATCGGCGAAGTGACCGGTCTGCAGCGGATCGGCCAGGAGCTCGTGCGCGAAGTTCCGGCTGACCGTCGATAGCGGCGCGTCGGTGAGCTCGATCATCTGCTGGTAGACCGTGTGCACGTCGCCCGCCGTGCGGGCGCCGAGCCGCCGGGAGACGAGCGTGCGGGCGCGCTCCGTGAGCGCGCAGTCGTAGGGATTGTGCGAGGTCAGGACGACCGCGGCGCTCTCGAGGGTGCCGTCGACCAGCGCCTCCTTGACGGTCAGCGCCGCCGACGCCATCTCCCAGTCCTGCGCGTGGACGATGACGTTGCGTCCGAGACCCAGGACGGCGAGTGCGTGGGGCAGGGCCGCGCAGGCGAAGAGACTCGCCTGGAGCAGCGCCTCGGTCGAGCCGTGCACGTAAGGATCGGTGCCGCTCGGGCCACCGCCGGCATCGAAGATCGGGTCGGCCTCGAGCAGGATCCAGCGCACACCGGCTCGCCGGTGCTCGAGAAGACGCACCGGCACCGTGCTGGTGCCGAAGGGAACCGCGCACGCACCGACCGCGGTCACCTGGCCGGGCGACGGCGCCGTCCGCAGGCGCGCGTGGCAGGGGGAGACCACGACCACCTCGCGACCGTGAGCGACCAGCGCCGCCGAGTAGTTGTCGGCGACCGCGTAGATGCCGCCGCCGCGGGCGAACGGGTTCTCGTAGACCGCATAGACGATGGTGGCGGTGGCGGCGTCGACGCGCCGCCGCGCGGTCGCGAGGCGCTCGAGCTCCGCCCCGGAGAACAGCCGGCCCGCAGCCGTCCGTTGTGCAGTCGAGCGCATGCTGATCTAGCCCTCCTGCCGGGTGAGCGCGAGGATCGCCGCACGCTCGGCCGGGTAGCGCTGGACGAGCTCCTCGCGGCGCCCCAGCTCGAAGTCCCGCCAGTCGAAGCCCGGGCACATGGTGGTGCCGAGCAACGCGTAACGGCCGCCCTCGAGGAGGCGCGTCCCCTGCCAGACGCCGGCCGGAACCAGCACCTGGGGACGCTGGCCGGCGGCGAGATCCGTGCCGAGGCGGTGCCGCGTGGCCGCGCCGTCGGGATGGAGCTGCAGCATTTCCAGCGCGTCTCCGAGATAGAAGTGGAAGATCTCGGGGCCGCGCAGCCGGTGCAGCGCCGAGAAGTCCTCGCGCGTCACCAGGTAGTAGACGGCGCTGCCGGCCGCCCGGTCGCCGCTCGCGGGCGGCCCGAGTGCGGCCGCATCGACGGCGATGGGTGAGGTGAAGGTGACGCGAAGGTAGCCGCCCTCCGTGGGGTGCGGCTCGAGCCCAAGCGCCTGACGGATCGCGTCGATCTCGCTCTCCATCTCCATCCCCCGGCGCGGCCCCTCTCGCCCCCCCCGGCGACTCGCCGCCGTGACCGGGCGCCATCCACGCGCTGCGCGCCTCGCGGGCACCGCTCCGGCCGGCGACTCCGGCCGATGGCGCCCGCGAGGTGCGTTCACGACGAGGTCGTGCGATAATGACGCGCCAACGCATCGCGCGCAATGCTCGTCGGGCCGCCGTGTCGAGCGGTCGGGCCGTGGTGGGCAGCGAGCCGCGATGGTGACCGACCCACCGATGACGAGAGACGACCGCAGGATCGTGACCCGGTGTCCCGGCGGGCAGGCGACGCGGAGCGACGACGACCGGGGCACGACACTCCGGGCACTCGTGGCGCGGTGCCGCGCCGGCGAGGAAGGAGCCTGGTCGGGGCTGTTCGAGCGCTTCGACCCGCTGGTGTACGCGGTGATCCGCCGTTGCGGCTTGCACCTGAGTGATGGCGCCGACGTCTATCAGCGCGTCGCGCTCATCCTGTACGAGAAGCTGCACACCATCCGGCAGCCGGAGTTCCTCGCCACCTGGCTGATCACCACGACCCGGCGCGAGTGCCTGCGCGAGCGCCGTCGGCTCGACCAGGAGTGCAAGACCCTCGACGGCGTCTCCCTCGAGGTCGACCCGCGCGACGATCTGGATCGCATGATCGAGATCGGGCGCGTCGTCGATGCCGTCGAACGGCTCGGGTCGCCATGTCGCGAGTTGCTCGACCTGCTCTTTCTCGACCGGTCACAGCCCTCCTACGAGGAGATCGCGGCACGGCTCGGTCTGGCCATCGGCAGCATCGGCCCGATGCGCGGTCGCTGTCTGGGCAAGCTGCGTCGCGAGCTCGCCGGTCGGCAGCGCGAGGGCCGTGGCGGCCGCAATCGCGGCGGCAAGCGTCGTCCCGGCACCGGCCGCCGGCGCGACGATTCGCGCTGAACGCTGCCATGGGACTTTCAGGTATTTGTGGCGACGCCGGGAACCTCTACAGGTGTTAGGACGTGCCCTGATGGCAACTGTGCGCGACGTCGCGCCCCAGCCACCATGGCCTGGGGACGGTGATGCACGATACATCTGCATCGGATCAACACAGCCACCTCGATGATGATCGCCTGCTGGCCCTGGCGTGCGACGAGGGCACGGCGTCCGAGCTGGCTCATGTCCGCGTCTGCGCGACGTGCGGGCGAGCTCTCGAGGAGACCCGCGCCGTCCTGGCGCGACTCGGCACGCTCCGACAGCTGCCCGAGCCGCCGGCCTGGCTGCATGCTCGCGCCGTGGCGGCGATCCGCCGCCGCCGGGAGGCGGGAGCTCGCTTCTCGGGTTTCCTGCGCTGCGTCTTCGACAGCCTGCTCGCACCGCGGCCGGCACACGTCCGCGGACCGGCCGGTCCCGGTCGCCAGGTCCTGCTCCGCGACGATGCGATCGAGCTCGACCTGCACCTCGTGGCGCGCTCCGAGGAGGGCCCCGGGCGCCTGACCGGTCAGGTCCTGCCCTGGACGCCCCGGACCGACGCGGC
>JASFRE010000115.1:0-9901 GCA_050115055.1 Candidatus Eiseniibacteriota bacterium
AAGTGGTTGTTCGCACTTCTCTTCTAGCGGATCTGCCCGCCCTTTTTCAATCCCCCTGGTGAGATATCCGGGTTAGGACACCCAGATCGAGCGGGTCCGGGTCCTGGCGCTCTTCCGCAGCGGCCGGTCGACACGGTCGAGGAGAACGGCAAGAAGGGCGCCCTGGTCGGCGTCACCTACCGCTTCGAGGCGCCAAGCCTGAATACCGCTCCAAACGGACGCACGGACAGGGGTTCAGCGCAGTGAACCGGCCGCCCCGAACGTCCCGAGACAGCCTGATCGCCTCGACCACCGCTTCTACCCGACGCCACCGCGAACGCGCCCTCGCCGCCCGACCGCCTCGCCACCACCCTCCGGCAGGAACCACGTCACGCCACGCCACGCGCCGCGCGCCGCCCGTCCCAGCCGCCACGCCGCCTTCTCCGCCACCACGTAGAAGGTCGGCAGCAGCACCAGCGTCAGCACCGTCGACGTGATCAGCCCGCCCATCACCGCGCGCGCCATCGGGTAGTACTGGATGTCGCCCATGGCGCTGTCGCCGACCGCCAGCGGAATCAGGCCCAGCACCGTCGTCGCCGCCGTCATGACGATCGGTCGGAAACGCTCGCGGCCGCCGGCGATGATGGCGTCGGCCCGGGACAGCCCGCGCCGCCGGAAGCCGTTCACGTGGTCGATCAGCACGATGCCGTTGTTGACCACGACGCCGCAGAGGATGACGACACCGATCAGCGCCATCAGGTTCATCGGCGTGTTGGAGACGATCATCGTCCAGACCACGCCGAGGAAGGCAAACGGGATGGTCAGCATGATGACCAGCGGGTGCAGCAGCGACTCGAAGAGCGACGCCATGACGAAGTAGACGCAGGCCAGCGCCAGCAGGATATTGACCGCCATCTCGTTCTGCTGGCGCTGCCCCTCGCGGATGGCGCCGCCGAAGCTCCAGGCGTAGCCGAGCGGCATCGACAGCCCGTCCATGATCCGGCGTACGTCCTCCATGACCTTGCCGAACTGCTCGCCCTCGTAGCTGCCGTAGACCTCGACCGTGGTCTTCTGGTCCTGGCGCTCGATCGCCTGCGGGCCGCGCTGCATCGTGAGGTCGGCGACCTGCGCCAGCGTCACCTCGCGCCCGTCCTCGTAGTCGACGGTGAGGCTCTCCAGGTTCTCGATCGAGCGGCGGTCGCTCGGCTCGAGCACCACGGTCACGTCGACCTCGCGCTGCGGGGTCTTGAACGACGGCAGCGGCACGCCGCGGAAGGTCAGCCCCAGGATCTGCCCGAGCGCGTCGGGCGTCAGTCCGATCCGCGACGCCTGGTCGCGCCGGAGGCTCACCGCCACCTCCTCCTTGCCGCCCTCGATCGACGTGTTCAGATCCTCGAACACCCCCATCAGCTCGAGCCGCCGCTTGACCTCCTCGGCCAGCCGCTCGAGCTCCTCGGTGTCCTCGCCGAACAGACTTACCTCGAGCCGCTTGGCGCCGATCCCCGCCTCCTCCTCGCCATCGAGCCTGAGCTCGACCCCGGCCAGCTCGGGCAGGTGCTCGCGCAGCGCTTTCCGCACCTCCCGCACCCGCGACTCGGAGAGCGGCGCGTCCCCGAAGATGACGTAGGTCTGGCCGCCGTTGTCCCGGTAGTAGGAGTAGAGGGTCTCGATGCCGAGCTCCTCGCGGGAGGCAGACAGCACCGAGTCGACCCGCGCCACCACCTCGCGCGTGGCGCGGTAGTTCATGTTGTCGGTGAACTCGTAGCTCACCATGAGCCCCTCGCGGCGGATGCCGCGGTCGGACATCGGATCGATCTCGAAGCCGGTCAGCTTGCCGATGACGATCGTGACCACGATGGCCAGCGGCACGAACAGGAAGGCGGTCCTGACCGGGTGGCGCACCGCGGTATAGCGCAGAATGCGCTCGTAGAGCGCCGAGGCCCGCGCCACCAGCCGCTGCTCGCGCACGTCGCGACCGTGCCGCACCATGCGCGACGCCATGAGCGGCACCAGCGTCAGCGAGATCAGGAGCGAGAAGACGAGCGTCACCGAGATCGTGATGCCGGTCTCCGACAGCCAGACCAGGATCTCGTCGCGCGGGCTGATGACGATCGGCGCGAACACGCAGACCGAGGTCAGGGTCGAGGCGACCACCGCCCGCCCCACCTCCTGGGTGCCGACCAGCGCCGCCACGCGCGGTGCCTCGCCGCGCGTCTGGTGGCGGTGGATCGACTCGAGGACGACGATCGCGTTGTCGACCAGCATGCCGACCGCCAGCATCAGCCCCATCATGCTGAGGACGTTGAGCGAGTGGCCCGTCAGGTAGAGGAAGCAGGCGGTGGCGATGATCGAGCACGGGATGGCGAGCGACACGACCAGCGTCGTCCTGACCCGCCGGAGGAAGAAGAAGAGCACCAGCACCGCCAGCAACGAGCCGATCAGCCCCGACTGGAGGAGGCTGGTGATCGACTCGGTGATGTGCTCGCCCTGGTTGAAGAACAGCAGCACCTCGAGCCCCTCGAGGGCCGGGTCCCGCTTGGTGCGCTCGAGCTCGGCCTCGATGGCGCGCGTCACCTCGACGACGTTGGCGTTCGACTCCTTGTTGACCCAGAAGGCCACTGCCGGCTCGCCGTCGATGAAGCGTCCGTAGGTCTGAGACGGCACGTCGTGGATGACGGTGGCGATGTCACCGAGCCGGAGACCCGACGGATCGATCAGCATCTCGCGCAGCTCGTCGATCGAACGCATCTCCCCCACCGTGCGCATCGTGTAGCGCAGGCCGTCCCGGGTGGCGCGACCGACCGTCACGTTGACGTTGGCCCCGGCCAGGCGCTGGAAGAGCGCCTGCACGTCCACCTTGTGCTCCTTGATGCGGTCCAGGTGGAGGTAGATGGCGACCTCGTCCGGCCGGACGCCGTCGAGCTCCACCCGCGCCACGCCCGGGATGCGCTTCAGCGGGTTCAGGATGCGCTTGTCGATCAGGTCGTAGCTGGCCGACAGGTCGCGGCCGCGCGAGGAGATGCGCCCGTTGACGATGGGGATGTCGTTCGAGCTGAAACTGAAGATGAAGACGTCGCGGATGTCGTCGGGCAGGTCGTTGCGGATCTGGTCGAGCTTCTGCTTGACTTCGAAGCGCTGCATGTCGATCTCGCGACCCCATTCGAAGTCGATCTCGACCCAGCACTCCTCGGAGCTCGAGTAGGACTCGATCTCCTTGACGTTGCCGAGCGTCGCCATCGCCTCCTCGATCGGACGGGCGATGTCGCGCTCGACCTGCGCGGGCACGGCGTCGTGGTACGGCACGTAGACCCAGATGGCCGGGAACTCGACGTGCGGCAGGAACTCGAGCGGCAGCTTCACGATCGAGATGGCGCCGAGGATGACGAGCGACGCCACCAGCATGAGGACCGTCACCGGTCGTTCGAGCGCCCAGCGGGTCAGGATCACGTCCGCGCCTCGCTTCCGTCGCCGTCGCCGCCGTCGCCGCGATCGAGCACGGCGTAGAGACAGGGGATCACGACGAGGGTCAGCAGCGTCGAGACGAGCAGCCCCCCGATCACCGCCACCGCCATCGGCGCCCGCACCTCCGCACCCTCGCCGAGTCCGAGCGCCATCGGCAGGAGACCGAGCACCGTCGTCGCCGTCGTCATGAGGATCGGCCGCAGCCGCACGCGCCCACCCTCGGCCAGCGCCGCCAGCTTGGCGAGGCCGTCGCGGCGGCGCTGGTTCACGTAGTCGACGAGCACGATGGCGTTGTTGACGACGATGCCGGCCAGCATGATGACGCCGACCAGCACCACCACCGACACCGCGGTGCCGGTCAGCCGGAGGGCCCAGATCGTGCCGATGCCGCCGAGCGGCACCGCGAAGAGGATGACGAACGGGTGGAGCAACGATTCGAACTGGCTGGCCAGCACCATGTAGACCAGGATGATCGCCAGCAGCATCGCCAGCCCGAGGCTCCGGAACGAGCGCTCGAGCTCCTCGTTCTGCCCGCCGAGGCTGAGCGCCATGTGGGCCGGGAGCGGCACCCGGCGCAGCTCGGCCACGATGTCGCGCGACACCGTCCCCAGGTCCCGCCCGCTCAGGTTTGCCGACAGGATCGCCACCCGCTGCTGGTCGACGCGCTCGACGTGCGCCGGCCCGCGGTCGATGGCGACATCGGCCACCGACGCCAGCACCACCGGCACGCCGTCCACCTGCGACACCACCAGGTCGCCCACCCGGTCGAGCTCGATCTCCTGCGAGCCGAGCTCGCGCACGCGCACGTCGATCCGACGATCACGCTCCTTGAAGTGGGTGACCACCTCGCCGTGCACCTGGTTGCGGAGGATGTGCGAGGCGGCGGCGAGGTCGATGCCCATCGCCGCCAGGCGCTGGCGATCGAAGCGGATCTGCACCTCCGGACTGCCGGCCTCGAGCGAGCACTCGACGTCCTTGATGCCGCGCACGTGCCCGAGCGCCAGCTCGACGCGCGAGGCCACCTCGGCCAGCTCGCGCAGGTCGTGGCCGATGACGTGCACCTCGATCGGCTTCTTGAAGCTGAAGTAGCTCGGACGGTTGAAGGTCGCCTCGATCGCCGGACGCTCGGCCAGGATCGCGCGCACGCGCTCGACCGTCGCCGCCTCGAGCTGGCGGTTGCCGCGGTCGGCGAGCACGAAGCCGAGCTGGGCACGCGACTCGCTGCGCTGGTCGGCGCCGCCCGTCTGCTCGACCTTGCCGACCCGCGCGAAGTAGACGTCGAGCCCGGGGACCCCGGCGAGCTCTTCCTCGATGCGCTCGACGGCGTGCGAGGTCATCTCGATCGGCGTCCCCTCGGGCAGCTCGAGGTCGAAGGTGAACTCGCCCTGGGACAGGGTCGGGATGAGCTCGAACCCGAGCCCACGGGCGGCGAGGCCGGTCACCACGGCCAGCACCACGGTGGCGGCGAGCACCCGTCCGGGGCGCGCCAGCGCGCCATCGAGGAGCGTGCCGTAGGTGGCCGTGAGGCGCTGGAAGCCCTGATCGAAGTGCTCGCCGATCGCCGTCAGCAACCGTCCCGCGAGCCCCAGCGGCCCCCGCACCAGCGCGCGGAGACCGCGCAGGACGGGCAGCAGCGCCGCCCGCAGACCGCGGCCGGCCCGGATGGCCGCCCAGCGGACGGCACGCACCGGCCCCCGGACGACGACCGACGCCAGCCAGATCAGGGGTCGCAGGAGGCGCCGCCAGCCGCGCGCGCCGCCGGCCGACTCGCGCGCCATCGCCGCCTCCGCCGGCGCCGTCTCCGTGGCGACCGCTTCGGTGGAGGCGGCCTCGGTGGCGGCGGCCTCGGCGGCGGCACGTCGGCGCTCCGCCGCCTCGCCGAGCCCGTCGCCGCGCCGGAAGCCGGCGATCATCGGGATCACCGTCACCGCCACGATGAGCGACACCAGGAGCGACGCGGTCACGGTCAGCGCCAGGTCGCCGAAGATCTGTCCGGCGACCCCCTCGACGAAGATGATCGGCAGGAAGACGGCGATCGTCGTCAGGGTGGCGGCGACCACCGCCTTGCCGACCTGGCTGGCGCCGCGAAACGCCGCCTCGGCCGGCGCCTCGCCCGCCTCGCGCCGCCGCCCGATCGACTCGAGCACCACGATCGAGTTGTCGACCAGCATGCCGACGCCGAGCGCCAGTCCGCCGAGCGACATGATGTTGAGCGACACCTCGAAGTGGTTCATGAGCACGAACGTGGCGACGATCGACAACGGGATGGACAGGGCGATGGTGACCGTCGAGCGCACGTGACGCAGGAACAGCAGCAGGACCCCGATGGCGAGCAGGCCACCCAGGAGCGCGTTCATCTGCACCTCGCGCACCGAGCCGGCGATGTAGGTCGACTGGTCGAACAGCACCCGCGCCCGGACGCCGGGCGGCAGCTTCTCCTCGCGGATCCAGTCGAGCAGGTGTTGCACCTGGCGCGCCACGGTGACGGTGTTGGCGTCGCCCTCCTTGTAGACGGCGACCTCGACCGACTCCTCGCCCTCGATCCGCGTCATGATCTCGCGCTCGCGGTAGCCGCGGTCGACCGCCGCGACGTCCCCGACGCGCACGATGCGCCCCGCCTGCTCGAGCAGCACCGTGTTCGTGATGTCGTCGAGCTCGCGGAACTCGTTCAGGGCGCGCACCAGGAACTCCGACTCGCGATCGCGCAGCCGCCCCCCGGAGACGTTGACGTTCTGCCGGCGCAGCGCCTCGCCGACCTCGCCGATGCCGAGTCCGAGCGACGCCAAGAGCCGCCCGTCGACGTCGACGTGGATCTCCTCCTCGAGGCCGCCCGACAGCCGCACCGCCGCCACGCCCTCGAGCGACTCGAGCTCCTTCTTGATCTCGCGGTCGGCCAGCTCGCGCAGCCCGACCAGGTTCTCGGAGCCGTACGGCCGTCCGTAGAGCCCGATGCGCAGGATCGGATCGAGGGTCGGATCGAAGCGCAGGAGGATCGGGGCCCCGGCCTCGTCGGGCAGATCGATCATGTCGACCTTCTCGCGCACGTCGAGGCTGGCGTAGTCCATGTCGGTGTCCCAGCCGAACTCGAGCGTGATCTGCGACAGGCCGGGCGACGAGCGCGAGTGGATGCGCCCGAGCCCCGACACCACCCCGACCGCCTCCTCGATCGGCTCGGTGACGAGCTTCTCGACCTCCTCGGGCGCCGCGTCCGGCAGCTCGGTCTCGATGGTCAACGTCGGGTAGGTGATGTCAGGCAGCAGGTTGACCGGCAGCCGCGACAGCGCCACGACGCCGAACAGCACCGCGGCCAGGCTCACCATGACGATGGTGACGGGATGATCGATGGCGAAGCGAACGATCTTCATGGGGTCACCCGCGGGGCGCGGCGCGCAGCGTGGCGCCGATCGTGGCGCGGATCCCGGCGCGGGGCGCGGCGGCGGCCGGCAGCAGCCGGCTCATCGCTGCACCATGGCGGTGTCGGTCTGCTCGTCCTCATCGCGTCCGTCCGGGTCGCCGGCCGCGGCGCCGACCTCGACGAAGTGGCTGCCGATCTTGAGCGCCCCCTGTCCGACCCGCACCACGCGGTCGCCGGCGGCGAGGCCGTCGACCACCTCGACGAAGCGGCCGTCCTCGAAGCCGGTGGCGACCGGCACCCGTTGCACGGTGTCGGCCGCCGCCCTGAAGACGAAGGTCTCGCCGGCCTCGTGCACGAGCGCGCGCTTGGGGATAGCGAGCGCCTCCGGGTGCTCGGCCGTGCGGATGCGGACGCGCACGAACGAGCCGGGGCGGGTATGCGCCGCCAGCGGGTCGAGCTCGATCGTGACCTTGACGGTCCCGGTGCGCGGATCGACCCGCGGCGCGATCCGCTCGACGCGTCCCCGCAGCTCGGTCCCCGGTGCCGCATCGGGCTCGACGATCGCCAGCTGGTCGAGATCGATCGCCGCGACGTCGCGCTCCGGCATGTGGACGGAGACGACGAGCGGCTCGACGTCGGCCAGGTCGAAGAGCGGCGTGCCCTCGATCGCATGCTCGCCGAGATCGATATGACGGGCAGTGACGATGCCGTCGAACGGGGCCACGACGCGCGCGTGCTCGACGCCGAGCCGGGCGCGTTCGAGCTCGGCCTCCGAGAGCTCGAGCTGGTAGCGCGCATCGGCCAGCGCGCGCTCGGAGATCAGCCCCTTCTCGGCCATCGAGCGGGCGCGCTCGATCTCGCGCCGCATGTTGTTGGCCTTGACCCGTGCCTGGCTCAGATTGGCCTGGTACTCGGCATCGTCGAGCCGCGCCAGCAGCTGGCCCTTCTCGACCGTATCGCCCTCCTCGACCGCGAGCTCGATCACCTGTCCGTGCGTCTTGGCGAGGAGGGTCGCCTCCTTCTCCGCCTCGATCGTCGCCGTGGTCGCGAAGAAGTCCGCCATCGAACGATGACTGACGGCGGCGAGCTCGACCGGCACCGCCGGCGCCTCCTCCGGCTCGTCGTCGCGATCGCGCCCACCGCCGAACAGTCCGAGGAAGCCGCCACGGTGCTCATCCCTGCCGGTCTCGGCGGCGGCGGCCGAATCCGCCGGGACGGCGGCGGTCGAGTCGCCTTGCGCGACCGCCCCCTGCTGGGCGGCGGCTCGCGCCGCGTCGCGCTCCTGGCCCTGGCAGCCGCCCAGGAGCAGACCGCCGAGGACGACGAACAGAGTCGCGGCACGCACCGCGCCGGCGACCCGCCGGCCGCGGCCGTGGGCGCGCGCTGCGGAGACGGTCGGTGCCGCCCGGTGTTGAAGCTGGGGGATGGCCGGCGGCTGCGCCGACGCAGGCGAGGAGCGCATGCTGGGTCCTTTCTGGGCCTCGTCCCGCCCGGTGCACGAAGGGCGCCCGTGCGCCCCGCGGCCCGTCTGGCGCCGCGGGCCGGTCGCTCGCGGACAGGGGCTTGAGCGAGGCGGCTATCTTCCAGTACGCAGGGCCGCTCGCCGGGGGTTGCACGCCCCCCTCGCGCGCCGGGCGCGAGCTTGCATTGGCCGGCCGACCTGGCCTATGGTCTGCCCCGCTACACCGGTGCGTGGTGCATCCGGCGCCCGGCTCTCACCAGCGGAACGCGGCACCCGCCCGGCAGGCGGTCCGTGCCCGGCGCGCGGCACACGCCCGGCGCCGGTCGCACGGATGGCGGCGGCAGTGGACGATCCGCCCACCCCGGTGCGGAAACGGAGCAAAGCACGATGAATCACCGTGACCAGGTCTCGAGCCAGCCAGCGAGCCATCTCGCGCCCACCGGCGGCTGGCACCGCGGGGCGGCGGCACGCTGGTCGCCGGCGCTCGTGTCGCTGGCCGTCGGCACCATGATCCTGGCCTGCGACGGTGGTGGCGGACCGAACACCCGTCCGACCTTCCGCGCCGTGCACGTCGAACCGCTGGCCGGATCGATCAATCGTGGCTGCGGCAACGGCGTCGTCTGTCGCGACACGATCCGCGTCACCTTCAATCGCGCGATCGACACCACCGCCGTGTTCGACGACGAGGCACCGCGCTACTTCCTCGGCTCCATCGCCGGCACCGGCGCGGCACTCGACCTGGCGGGCACCACGGTGAGCAACGAGATGCGCACCCTCGTCATCCCGTTCCAGTTCCTGACCAACACGGATTACGTCTTCACACTCGACATGGCCCAGGACACGGACGGCAACCTGCTCGAGACCACGGCGTCGACGTCGTTCCGGACCGGCGCGTGCACGGATCCCTGCCCCTAGATCAGGACGCTCCCCATGCGCCGCCTCCGACCGGCGTTCGACGACCGCCTCGCGCTGCCGCTGCTTGCCGTCGTGGTGGCCCTGGGGATCTGGATCCGCTGGCTGCCGGTCACTGATCCGGCCCGTGTCGGGTTCGAGCACGACCGCGCCTTCCACCTGCGCATGGTCGAGGAGGTGGTGCGCACCGGCACCGTTCCGGCGCGCGACCCGCTCGGCCTACCGCCCGAGGGCAAGCCGGTGCCGCGTCTCCTCCCGACTGGACTCTACCACCTGATGGCCGCCGCGCACCGGCTGCACGCGGCGCTCGATCCCCGGGTCGGACTGGTGGCGACCGTTCTCCTGGTGAACGCCCTGGCCGGCGCGCTGATCGCGGTGCCGGTCTTCGTGGCGGCCCGCGGCTTCGGGCTCGGCCCTGGCGCCGCCCTGCTGGCGGCACTGGCGGCGGCCGTCTGCCCGGCGCACGTGCACCGCACGGCCGCTCACTTCCTGCGCTATGACGCCCTCGGCACGCTGCTCCTGGTCACCCACCTGGCTGCCCTGGCGCTGGCGCCGGGCGCCCGGACGCGGCGGGGCGCCTGGACGGCCGGCACGGTGGCTGCGGCCGCCCTGCTGGCAGCGCTGGCGATCTGGCGCGTGGCGCTGGCGGTGGTAGCGCTCGAGGCGCTCCTCGGGCTCGCCCTCTGGCTGGACGGGATCGGCGCCCGCCCCGGCTCGGGGCGCCTCGCGGC
>JASFRE010000116.1:0-9843 GCA_050115055.1 Candidatus Eiseniibacteriota bacterium
AATGCCGATCCCTACGACGGCCCGTGGACGTCGTATGTCGACGCGACGCGACGCGACGAGCTCGTCGCCAGCGTCGATCCGGTCGCCCTGGACATCTGGGCGGTCAAGAACATCCTCGTGCCGGCCTTCATCGCCAACGGTTTCTCCCCGCCGTGGCCCAGCCCGAGCGCCGACCCCGACGATCCGGCCAGCGCGTTCCGCCAGTACCTCGACAACTCGATGTACCAGATCCTGGCGGCCGGGCACGAGGTGACGAACGACCCGACATCGATCGACGTCGAGAGCGGGAACGGCAGTGCCGGGGACTTCGACGGCGACGGTGACGTGGACTTCGATGACTACGATCGGTTCGCCCAGTGCTTCACCGGACCCGGGGGCGGTCCGGTGGGCGCCGGGTGTGTTGCCGGGGACTTCGACGGCGACGACGATATCGACTGCGACGACTGGGATCTCTTCGAGTTCGTCTGGACGGTTCCCCTGCCGCCGCCCTCCTTTCCTCCCTGCGCCACCACCGGTGTGGAGGACGCGGGGTCGCCGCCGGTCACCCGGGCGCTCGTACGGGCCACACCGAACCCGATGCGCTCGTCGACGACGATCTCGTACACGCTCACGGAGCCCGGGCGCGTGGTCCTGACCCTGTTCGACGTGACCGGTCGCTCGCTGGCGACGCTGGTCGACGCGGCACAGGCGGCCGGGGAGCACGCGGTGATCTGGGACGGCAGGACCTCCACGGGTGACCGGGTCGGAGACGGAGTGTACGTCTACCATCTCGAGACGGCCGGACGCGCGGTCACGGGCAAGCTGGTAGTCTCGCGATGATGGTCCACGCCCGGTGGGGCCCCGTGGGTTGCCGCGTGTGCCGCCGCGTGTGCCGCTGCGTGTGCCGTCCCGTGCGTTGCCCCGTGTGCTGCCCTCGCCCCGCGCGCGCCCTCACTCGCCGATTACCTTGACGAGCACCCGCTTCGCGCGCCGCCCGTCGAACTCACCGTAGAAGATCTGCTCCCACGGACCGAAGTCGAGGCGACCGCCGGTGATCGCGACGACCACCTCGCGCCCCATGACCTGCCGCTTGTGGTGCGCGTCGCCGTTGTCCTCGCCGGTGCGATTGTGCTGGTAGCGCTCGGATGACGCGTCGAATGGCGCCAGCCACTCGAGCCAGCGGCGATAGTCGGCGTGCAGGCCGGGTTCGTCGTCGTTCACGAACACCGAGGCGGTGATGTGCATGGCGTTGACCAGGCAGAGTCCCTCCTGGACACCGCTGGCCTCGACGATGGCCTCGATGCGCGGCGTCAGGTTCACGAACTCCATGCGCTCGCGGGTCTCGAGGGTCAGGTACTCGGTCACGGACCTCATCGGGCTACGCTCCTTCTCAGCGCAGCAACACGACGCGACGGGTCTGCGCGGTGTCACGGAATTCGAGACGCACGAAGTAGATGCCGGCGGCCTGTGATCGGCCGGAGGCGTCGCGCCCGTCCCACGTGACCGCGTGCTGCCCCGGCGACTGGACGTGCTCGAGGAGCGTCGTCACCAGGTGACCGGAAGCGTCGTAGACCGCCAGCCGGACGGCACCGGTCTCCGACAGCTCGTAGCGGATCGAGGTGCGCGGCGTGAAGGGATTGGGAGCCATGCCCCGCAGGAGACAGGCCGCGGTCGGCGCTGCCCCGGCGTCGTCGATGCCGACCACCGGGTCGACGGTGATCATCCCCGACATGCCGGCGAGGCAGTGCGGGATGCAGAAGTACGGAAAGTCACCTGCGGTGTCGAACTGACGCTCGAAGGTCGGGCTCGACATGTTGATCGGCTGGTCCCAGATGGCGTCAGGAGAGCAGGTCCCCGGATCGCCCGAGGTCGTGGTGTGGCTGCCCGATTCCCAGACCCAGCGGACCGTGTCCCCTGCGTTGATGGAGATCGTGGCGGGGTCGAACTCGAAGTTGCGGACGGTGATCTCGTGGATCTCCGCGTGGGCGAGGGTCGCGCCCAGTGCAGAAGCCAGCGTCGCCGTCAGGACGGCGGCGACCGCGAGACGCCGCGGGGTCAAGGTGTGAGGCACAGCGAACATGATTGGACCTCCTCGAGGCCAGACCTGCGTGGTGCGGGGGGGGCGCGAAGACACCGGTCCGCGATTCGGGACCTTGATGAGACGACCGGGTGGATCGGCGACCCGGGACTCGACGGCGCGGGGGGCGGTAGCGGGGGCTGACACAGGGCCGGAAGGACGTGGTGCCGGTGGCCGAACCGCGGCTCGGCAGTGATCGGGCTGGCACCCAGTGGTCCCGGTATCACGATATGATTGTAGCAGAGATGACCGTCGTTGCCTGCTCGCATCCTGCCGGGGCGTGCACCCGGTTGGCGGGCCGCAGGAACGCGGCCAGGGAGGCATCGCATGGCCCGACGTCGACCCCGCCTGCCCGTCGATCTCTCCGCGAGCCTGCTGGCCGCGGGCCTGCTGGCCGCGCTCCCGTCGATGCCGCCGCCCGCCGCCGGCCAGGAGGTGCTCGGGCCCCTGCCGGAGCTCTCGGTCCAGGTCGAGCGGATCAGCGACCGATTGCTCGTCCTCGACTGCATGGATGTCAATGTCACCGCGGTCGCCACGGCGAGCGGCGTCGTGCTCATCGACACCCAGCGCTCGCCCTCTCTCATGTCGGCGCTGGTCCCGTTCATCGAGATCGAGCTCGGGCAAGCAAATGTGACGCACATCATCAACACGCACGGGCACCCGGACCATGCCTCGGGGAACCAGGTCTTTCCCTCTGCCGTGAGCATCGCGCATGCGGACTGTCCGGAGTTCATGCGACACAATCCAGCCGACGCCCCCGGCGCCATCGAAGGCCAGGAACGTCTGCTCGACGAGGTCCGCACGATGCTGCGTGTGGCGACGCCCGGATCGGCGGAGGCCGAGCAGCTCGCCGCCGAGATCCGGGGTCGTGAGCTGCTGATCCGTGACCTCAGGGAACAACGCTACGTCTTCACCCCGCCGGTCGAGGTCTTCGACGATCGACGGAGCCTGGAGGCTGGGGGCGTGCGCTTCGAGCTGGCCTTCGCCGGGCGGGCTCACACCAACCATGATCTCCTGGTCCATATCCCCGATGAGCACGTCCTGCTGACCGGAGATCTGTTCTGCTCCGCCAGGAGCTTCTGCTTCGCCGTGACACCGCTCGCGGACGTCACGAGACTGGTCGCCGAGCTGGACAGGATCCTCGCTGCCGATCCGGAGCTCGAGGTGGTGATCCCCGGCCATGGTCCGCCCCTGACTCGCACTGAGCTGGTCGGGCTCCGGTCACTGTTGCTGGAGCGGTACGCCGAGTTCGATGGCAGACGCTCGGCCGCCGCCCGTCTCGACACGTTGATCCAGGAGCAGGGGCTCGCCGCGGCGCTGGCCGCGATGCCCCCGGGCGCCGGCGAGCATCGCCCGACGACCTACGACTCCGAGTCCGAGTACTGCGCGCTCGGCAGGCGGCTGGTCTGGGAAGGCAGGCCAGATGCGGCGATCGCCGTGCTGCAACACGCTCTGACGCTCTTCCCGCAGTCTCCCCTGGTCTACGGAGCGCTCGGTTCGGCGCATCTCGAGAACCACGACCGCCAGGCGGCGATGGCCTGCTACGAGACGGTGCTCGAGCTGCTGCCAGAGCATCGCGGCGCCGCCGATCGCCTGCGCGCCCTGCGCCGGTAGACCGATCTGCCGCGTCGCATCGAGCGGCGGTCATGCCGGGGCGAGGCCCCCCGGCCCGGCCGGTTGGCCCTTGACCCGGAGCGTGTCCGGTTGCTGTACTGGCGGACGGGGCCACGCGCCACCGACTGCATCCTCGTCTTGAATCGATCCCCGGACCGGGAGCCCGGGACCGGTCCGCAGACGGAGGCCGCGATGCACGACTATCATCCGAGCGGTGAGTTTCGTCCCGTCGACTTCCTCGTCTTCACGCTTGCCACATTGCTGACCGCGCTGGCCGTGGGAGCGCTCGCTCACTGGGTCGGCCAGTGGTTTCGACTGCTCATCCTCTTCCCGATCGGCATGGGCTTCGCGCTGGGTCTCGTCGCGTCCATCATGGTCGCGAATCGGCGCATCCGCGCCCCCTTGCAGGTCGTGGCGGTCGTCGTGCTGGCCGGCGTCGTGACCTGGGGCGTCGAGTTCGCGATCGGCTATTGGCAGAGCCGGGCCGAGATCCACGCCCAGGTCGAGAGCATCGCCGCCGACCTCGGCGCCACGATCGGCGAGCCGCTCGGACCCGAGGCCATCCAGCGGGCCACCAATGACGTGCTGGTTCGATTCGGACGCGGCGAGGAGGTCGATGGCCTCACCGTCGTGGCGACCCTGGTCGGGGAGACGCTGGAGCGCGACGACGGGAGTCTGGCCGAGCCGCCTGCGGAGGCACCGACCGAGCTCGACGCCATCACGGGTTGGCTCCGCAGCAGTGCCGCGGCAGGCAGCACCATCGATCGTGTCGGCCGCTCCGGAGGCATCGAGCTCGGGACCACCGGCACCTACGGGCTCTGGCTGGTGGAGCTCCTGATCGTGGTGGGCATCGCGACCTCGATGGCCCTCAAACAGGCCCGGGCGCCCTTCTGCGAGTCCTGCGGGCGCTGGTACCCCGACGACGGACCACGGCTGGTGGCCGCCGGGACGGAGCGCCAGCCGGAGGTGCTGGCCGCCGTCGAGCAGGGGGACGGCAATGCCCTGGCCGCCATGGTTCCCGAACGACGCCCCCGCGGCGGCGTCATCGCGCTCGACGTGCGTAGCTGTCCGGGGTGCGACGACGGCGCGCACTGGGTCCGCGTCCTGCGCATCGAGCCGGATGGCAAGGGCAAGAAGGTGAAGGAGAAGACCCTGCGCCAGGGACTCGTGCCGGCCGCCGAGGCCCGGTCGATCGTCGCCGGCCTGCAGCGCCCGGCAGACGAGCCGGTCGCGGGCGAGAGCCCCTCGCTGGTCACGAACGGCGGCTAGCGCCGATCACCGGCCCGCGCCGGCGGCGTCGCCGGGCCGATGGCTGGATCGGCGAACGTGAGTGGTGGCAGCCGCGATGCGTCACGAACCCGCGTCCCCCCGATCGACATCGTTCCCCGGAGAGCCCGCATGGATTTCGCCGAGTACCGACGCAAGTACTTCGTGGATCCTGCCCCATCGCCGCGCTTCGCCTTCGAGGGCAGCTTCAACGTCGCTCTCTTCATCGAGGACTACGAGGCGGCGATCGACTACTACACCGGCGTCCTCGGGCCTCCGGCCTACGTCGAGGGCGCCGGCACCCGCAGCTGGCCGATCGGGCGCGGCTGGCTGACGCTGCTCCGCGGCAAGGCCGGAGCGCCGCGCAACGTCGAGATCCTCCTCGCCATGGAGACCCCGGAGGAGGCCGAGCGCCTGCAGGCCGCCCTGATCGCCGCCGGTGGCACGGGGCCCGCGCCGAGCGATCAGCTCATGCACCGGCCGATCCGCTCGTGTCCACTGGTCGATCCGTTCGGCACCGAGCTCCAGGTGATCGCGCCGCTTCCGTGAGCCATGGCTCCAGCCCGAGGCTCCAGCCCAAGGCTCCAGCCCGAGGCTCCAGCCCGAGGCTCCAGCCCATGGCTCCGGCCTATGGCTCCGCCGCCTCGCCGAGCGGGATGATCAGCATGCTTGCCTGCGTCCGGTGGCGCAGGCCGGCCGCCGTCGTCCCGTAGACCAGATCGGAGACGCCGCGGTGACCGTGGCCTCCCAGGACGACCAGGTCGGCATCGAACCGATCGACCAGCCGGGCCAGCTCGCGCGGCGGATCGCCGGCCCCGAGCCGCGTCTCGACCTCGTAGCCGAGCTCGCGCAGCGCCGCGGCAGCCGACTCCAGCCGCGCCGCGTCGCGGCGGACCTCGCTGTCGGCCGCCTCGAGCCCGAACGCCCGGGCCGACGGGCTCTCGACGATGTGGAAGAGGCCCAGCCGCGGCCGGGCGCCGCCCAGGACGCGCAAGGTCTCGGAGAGCAGTCGCTCCTCGCGTCCCGAGAAGTCGAGCGCGATGGCGACCCGCTCGAGCTCTGACGGGCTCTCCAGGGTGAGGGCCTCGGCACCCGACCCGCGGTGGATGTCGGCCCGGGACC
The DNA here is from genome assembly GCA_050115055.1 of Candidatus Eiseniibacteriota bacterium. Classification (GTDB taxonomy): domain Bacteria; phylum Eisenbacteria; class RBG-16-71-46; order CAVPCR01; family CBDCWB01; genus JASFRE01. The sequence continues at coordinate 6,059 of JASFRE010000116.1, forward strand.
GGCGGCCGCGGCGTCCCAGCCATTGCTCGGCCCAGGGATGGAACGTCACCCACAGGAGCAGTGCGGCGACCGTCGCCCCGCCCAGCACGACGGCGGCGCGGATGAGCACTCCGCCCGCCCCGGTCGCGGCGAGCCAGTCGGTGGCGACCTGCACCGTCAGCATCGCGTTCAGGCCGACGATCACCGCCGCGACCAGCCAGCCGATGACCTGCGTCAACCGGCCGATGGCGAACTCGCCCATCTTGGACCGGTCGGAGACGAAGTGGATCAGCGGGATGGTGGCGAACGGCAGCTGCAGGGAGAGGATCACCTGGCTCAGCACCAGGAGGTCGCCGCTCGATCGCTCGCCGAAGTGGACGAGCACCAGGACCGCCGGCACCACCGCCAGCAGCCGGGTGATGACGCGGCGCAGCCACGGACGGATACGGAGATCGAGATAGCCCTCCATGACGACCTGGCCGGCCAGCGTGCCGGTGAGCGTCGAGCTCTGTCCGGAGGCGAGCAGCGCCACGGCGAAGGCGATCGGCGCGATGGCTGCACCGAGCAGCGGCTCGAGCAGGCGGTGGGCGTCCTGGATCTCGGCCACGTCGTGGAGGCCGGCCCGGTAGAAGACGGCCGCTGCCATGACGAGGATCGCGGCGTTGACGAAGAAGGCGAGGTTCAGGGAGACGGCGGAGTCGATCGTGTTGATGCGGATCGAGCGCCGCATCTCGCCCGGCTCGTCGGCGAAGCGCCGGGTCTGCACCAGGGCCGAGTGCAGGTAGAGGTTGTGGGGCATGACCGTGGCGCCGAGGATGCCGATGGCGATGTAGAGCGCGCCCGAGTCGGGGAGCGACGGCACGAAGCCGCCGCCCATGGTGCCCCAGTCGGGTCGCGCCAGGACGATCTCGATCAGGAAGGCGACGCCCATGGTGCCGACGAGCGCCAGCACCACCGCCTCCAGCTTGCGGATGCCATGGTGGGTGAGGAGCAGGAGAAGCAGCACGTCCAGGGTGGTCAGGACGACGCCGACGAGGAGCGGCAGACCGAAGAGGAGCTGCAGGGCGATCGCCGATCCGATGACCTCGGCCAGGTCGGTGGCGGCGATGGCGATCTCGGCCAGGGCGTAGAGCGGCAGGTTGACCAGTCGCGGGTACTGCTCGCGCGAGGCCTGCGCGAGATCGCGGCGGCGGACGATCCCGAGGCGTGCGGCCATCGACTGGAGCAGCACGGCCATCAGGTTCGACATCAGGAGCACCCAGAGGAGCCGGTACTCGTAGCGGCTTCCCCCGGCGATGTCCGTCGCCCAGTTGCCCGGGTCCATGTAGCCGACCGCCACCATCAGGGCGGGGCCGGACACGGCCAGCCAGCGCCGCCAGTGCGGGGCGTGCGACGGCACGGCGACCGAGCCGTGCACGTCGGAGAGCGACAGGCTGGATGACCGCCGCGGCGGTGGTTCGGATGGCGGCGGTTGCTGCGATTCTGGCACGAGGCCTCCTCGCCCGATGCCGGCGGGCCCTGATTCCTAGCAGATGCCACCGCCGGGGTCCAGTGAGCGAGGAGACCGGAGGCGAGGTGCGCGGTCTCGGTCGCTAGTCGAACTCCGCGGGCAGGATGCCCTCGGCCACCTCGCGCAGGGCGTCGGGCGCCACGATGCGCATGCGCTGGTCGTCGCCCAGCTCGATGAGACCGGCCTCGGCCAGCCGGCGCATGGTGCGTGACAGGGTCTCGCTGGTCAGGTTGAGGTGGCTGGCCAGGTCCTTCTTCAGCACCCCCAGCGCGAACCAGTCGCGCCCCCCGGTCGGATCGGCGCGGAGCAGGTGGCGCGCGACGCGACCGACCGCATCACGCAGGACCAGGTCCTCGAGCAGGCCGACCAGCTGGCGCACCCAGAGCGACATCCCCTGGAGCAGCTTCAGGCACAGCGCGTGATTCTCGCCGAGCAGCGCGCGCAGCCGGCGGGCCGGCAACAGCAGGCAGGTCGAGTCCTCGAGCGCCTCGGCGTTGGCCGGCATGCTGAACTCGCCCATCGCGGCGACCTCGGCGAACGTCCGGCCCGGCTCCGCGAAGTGGAGCACGTGGTCCTTGCCGCTCGGCGCGGTCTTGTAGATCCGCACGAGGCCGGTGCTGACCACGTAGAGGCCGGGACACGCCTCGCCCTGCCGGACGATCTGCTCGCCTTTCCGGAAGCGCCGGGTCACCGCCTCGCGGGCCAGCAGGTCGATGAGCGGCCCGTCCAAGTTCCTGAACAGCCCGCACTTGCGCAGTATGTCCGGCGCCATCCGGTCCATCGCGATCGGCTCCCGCTCGCCCGGGTCGACCCGGTTGATCCAGGTCAAGGACGTTCGCCGGCGATTCTCCGACACTCAGGTCGGGGTGACAACATCGCCGGCGCGCCGCGATGGGGCGACCGGCCGGGGAGAGACGCGATGATCCGTGAGATCGTGAGAATCGACGAGGACCGGTGCGACGGTTGCGGACTCTGTATCCCGAGCTGTCACGAGGGGGCGCTCAGGATCGTCGACGGCAAGGCGAGGCTGGTGGCGGACGCTGCCTGCGATGGTCTGGGTGCCTGCCTCGGCCACTGCCCGCAGGGCGCGATCACGATCGAGCGGCGCGAGGCGCTGGCGTTCGACGAGGCGGGGGTCCCCGCGGCCGGCACGGCCGGCCCGTCTACCACGGTTCGTCCGGTCGCCGGGGTTCACCCGGTCGCCACGGACCACCCGGTCGCCGGGGTCCACCCGCCGCAGACGGTGCGGCCGCCACAGGGCGCGCCCGTGGAGCCGTCCGCCCACCGCTTCGGCGGCTGTCCCGGCGCCCGGGCGATGCAGTTCGACCGGCGCCACCCGGTGCCCCCCGTGTCCACGGCGACCGAGCGCTCCGGCCCGCCGCAGTCCGAGCTGACCCACTGGCCGGTGCAGCTGGGCCTGCTGCCGCCCGGTGCGCCGGCGTTCCGCGCCGCGCGCCTGCTCATCGCAGCGGACTGCGTGCCGGTGGCCTACGCGGGCTTCCACGAGCACCTGCTGCGCGGCCGATCGGTCGCCATCGGCTGCCCCAAGTTCGACGACGTCCAGGGGTATGTGGAGCGGCTGACCGAGATCCTGCGCCAGGGCGCGATCGAGGAGATCCTCCTCGCCAGGATGCAGGTGCCGTGTTGCCAGGGCCTCGTCCTGGCGGCGCTCGCGGCGCGCGATCGAGCCGGGGTCGACGTCGCGATCCGCGAGGTCGTCATCAGCGTCGACGGTCGGATGCTCGACGATCACCTGTTGCCGGGAGTCGACGGCGCGAGCGCGCCGCGGCCGGCCGCGTCGTGTCGAGGGACGGCATGAATCGCGACCGCGATCGGGGGCAGGAAGGTGCTGGCGTGGCCGGCTGGGCAGCGGCCCGCAGGCGGACAGGGCCGGAGACCGTGCCGATGGACGCGGGGAGCCGGGCTCCGGCGACGGGATCGCGGCGCAAGCTCGCGCATGACCTGCGCACGCTCGCGACGTTCATCGAGATCCACTGCCACGGCCGGCACGGCGACCGCCCGCGGGCACCGGTCGAGCTGCGGTCACACGACATCGGTGCAACGGTCGGCCACGTGCCGCAGCTCTGCGACGCGTGTCGCCGGTTGCTCGCCCATGCGTTCGTCAAGCGCACGCGGTGCCCGCTCGACCCGAAACCCATGTGCAAGAAGTGCCCGGTGCACTGCTACGCGCCGAAGTACCGCCATCAGATCCGTCGGGTCATGCGCTATGCCGGGATGCGGCTCCTGGTGACCGGTCGCCTGCACTACCTCTGGCACCTGGTAGCCTGAGTAGGCG
>JASFRE010000117.1:0-9791 GCA_050115055.1 Candidatus Eiseniibacteriota bacterium
GTACGGGAGCCAGCAGGAAACCCAGCGACACGGCGAGCGCGACGAATGCCGAGATCCGGGCGATCCGCGACGCACGAAACACACTCACTCCCTCAGGGCGGCGCGCGCCTCCAGCTCCTCGACGACCCTCGCCGGTACCGGCTGCTCGCCGATCTGCGAGTCGCCCCGGTGACCGCCATGAAAGTCCGATCCGCCGGTCGCGATCAAACCGAGCTCGCGCGCCATGGTCGCGTATCTTCGCACACGCGCGGCATCGTGTCGCGGATGCCAGACCTCGATCGCCTCGAGCCCGGCCTCGACCATCGGCGGGATCCACGCGTCGTGGTGCAGCGTGCCCGGGTGCGCGAGCCCGGCGAGCCCCCCGGCATGCCGCACGAGCGTGATGGCATCGGCCGGGTCGATCCGGGGTCGTGGCACGTAGGCCGGCGCGTGGACTCCGATGTAGCGGTCGAAGGCCTCCTGGAAGAGCGTCACCTGGCCGGCCTCGAGGAGCGCCTCGGCAATGTGGGGGCGCCCGACCGCTCCGTCACCGGCGATCGCGCACACGCGCTCGAACGAGATCTCGATGCCGAGCTCCGCCAGCCGCTCGACGATCGCCCGCGCGCGGGCCAGCCGTGCCGAACGATACCACTCGAGCCGCTCGCCGAAGCCGGGGGTCGCGGGGTCCATGCAGTAGCCGAGGATGTGCACGCTGAGCCCGTCGACCGAGGCCGAGATCTCGACCCCCGGGAGGCAGCGCACTCCGAGCCGCGCCGCCGTCGCCGTCGCCAGGGGCAGGGCCGCGACGGAGTCGTGATCGGTGATGGAGAGGGTCTCGATGCCGGCCCGGGCTGCGAGTTCGACGACGGCGTCCGCGGCCAGCGTACCGTCCGAGGCCGTCGTGTGCAGATGGAGGTCGACACGTCCGTGTGCGGGCATGACAGCTCGGTCCCTGGGCGCGCAGCCGTCCGGCAATGCGGCGGCCACGCAGGATCTCCTCCCGGCGTGGCCGGACTTCCACGATGGCTCTGGCGGGAAAGCTCAGCCGCCGAGCGCTTCGAGGTGCAGGCGAGCGTCCTCGCGAGACGGATGCCGGTCCACGACCTGGCGCAGCACGGCGCGCGCCTCCTCGGTCTCGCCGGCCTCCATCAGCACCGTCCCCAGCCGCACACGCAGATCGGCCTCGCGCGCATCGAGAGCATCCAGCTCCTCGAGCGCCACCCGGAGGTACTCGGCGGCGGTGCGGGGATCACCGATCCGACTATAGCACGCGGCCTGCAGCTCGAGGCTGCGCTGCCGGTGGTCGGGGTCGGCCTGCGCGATCTTGAGCTCGGCCAGGGCCTCGCGCTCGAGGCCCATCTCGACATAGGCGAGGGCCAGATCGTAGTGCGCCGCGTGATCGGACTCATCGAGCTGGCTACCGATGTCCTGCCGGAAGCGGGCCAGGATGCGGTCGATCTGATCGGTCTCGCTGGAGACCTCCGGGGTGTGCGGCTCGACATCGCGATGCGAGCCGTTCGGCCGGTCGGCGGCTTCGAGCCGCTCGAGCCGCCTGCGGGCCAGATCGCTCGCCGGCTCGACCTCCAGCGCGGCGGCGTAGCGCTGGCGCGCCGCCGCCCAGTCACCAGCATGCAGCTCCAGTTCGCCGAGCTCGGTCAGCCAGCGGGCCTGGTCGACCGCATCGCCCAGCTGCGCGGCGAGGTCGGCCAGCGCTCCCGCCACCGACGGCTCGCGCCGGCCCAGCTCCCAGAGCTGCGCATAGAGCGCCTGCGCCTCGGTCGCCTGCCCAGCGAGCTCCGCCTGGCGCGCCAGACGACCGAGCAGCAAATCCGCGCCCGCACGGTCCCCGGTGTCGAGGAACTCCCGCAACTGATCGCGCCATCCGCGCTCTTCATTGCAGATTGCACGATCCACTTCAGATTCCGCGAGAGATTCGTCCGGGGCGCGCAGCCGGACCTCTCCGGCCATCTCGCCGGAACCGTTGGTGCCGGACGCGGCAATGGCCGCATCGTCGACCGGCTCCGCGTCGGACTCCGCATCGACCGGCTCCGCATCGGGCTCCGCCTCGGGCTCGCCGCCGACCGGCTCCGCGCCGGGCTCCGCATCGACCGGCTCCGCGTTGGGCTCCGCCTCAGGCTCGCCGTCGACTGGCTCCGCGTCGGGCTCCACCTCGGGCTCGCCAGCGAGCGAATGGCCCAGCGACTCCGTCATGGACCGGAACGACAGCTCCCCGTCATCGCCGTCGGTGTCATCGTCTCCGGCGTCGGGAGCCGGCTCGGCGCCGTAGAGGTCTCCGGCACGCTCGAGGCCCAGCACCTCGCTGTCCGCGGGCGACGGCCCGGAGTGCACGTCGGCAGCACCGGCCGGCCCCTCCCCGGGTCCCGCCGCGTGACTGTCCGCCGCCGCGTCGCCGTCTCCGGCCTCTTCCGCAACCGCCCTGGCCACCTCCTCGGAAATGAAGCCGTCCGCATCGATGGTATGGACCTGCTCCCTGAGGTGCGTCGCCTGATCGGTCCGCCCGCGCTTCTCGAATTCGTTTGCCTGCCTGACAAGCTCGTACACGGCGCCAAACCGGTCGCCCATTGCCAGGTAGAGATCGACCATGCGCGACGCAACGCGCACGCTCGGTGTCCCCAGCTGCGAGATCTGCTCGAGCACGGCGCGCGCCGCCTCTTCGTTGTCATTCTCGAGGCACAGGGCCGCGTGGTCGAGGTAGTGGCTCACCGACTCCGCGAGGTGGCCGTTGCGCGCGTAGAGATCGGCGATCCGCTTGTGGACCTCGGGATGCCGTGGCTGGGATCGCAGCAGCTTCTTGAATACGGCAATCGCGTTGCGCAGCAGCCCGAGCCGTTCGTAGCCGTTGGCGGCTTCGAGGTAGCGCTCGCCCGCCTGGTCGCGCTGCCCCATGCGCAGGTGCAGGTCGCCGACCAGGATGAAGACGCTCGGATCGACCCCGTCCCCGGCGGTGAGACGCGCGTACTCGGTCAGCGCCTCTTTGAAGGCGCCGCGCTGGATCAACCGCTGGGCTCGCTGCTTGATGTCTGTGGCGCTATCCACCCGCTCACCCAATGCCGGGGGCACTGCAAGTCGCCCGCTGCCGGCGTGCATTGTGGCGCCCCCGACACGCGGCTCCCTCGATGGTCCGCGTCCGCGGGCGGCGGCCTGGTGTCCCGATGCTCCGTCGCGCTCGGCGCGCCAGCCCCCCAGACTTCGCTGGGCCAGGTCGCGCACCGGGTACGCACGGGTGCACATCAAGCACGGATCACGCCAGAGCTTGGGGGAGTCGTGGGACGGCGCTGCCCCGCGCTGGCACAGATCACGCAGCGTCGCACAGGCGGCCGTCGTCGACCACCAGCCGACCGCGTTTCACGACGTGCGTCACGTAGCTCGGACCAACCTGGTAGGGCAGATCGATGGCCGACGGCAGATCGACGATCTGCAGATCGGCGAGGGCGCCAGCCCCCAGCCAGCCGCGATCGGCGACCGCCGCTCCGGCGCCCGTGCCAGCGGCGCATGCCGCGTTTCGAGTTGCCGCCACCAGCGCCTCGGCCGGCCGCAGGCCCAGACCGAGACAGGCCAGGGTCGTGACGAGCGGCATCGAGGCGATCATCGAGCTGCCGGGATTCAAGTCGGTGGCGAGCGCCACCGGCAGTCCGAGGTCGGCCAGCCAGCGGCCGCGTGCGAAGCGCCGCATGCCGAGGAAGAAGGAGGTGCCGGGGAGCAGCACGGGGAGGGTCGGCGCATCGAGCAGGCGGTGGGCGGCGGCATCGCCCATCGCCATCAGGTGGTCGGCCGACAGCGCGCCGAGCTCGGCCGCCAGCACGGCACCCCCGAGCTCCTCGAACTCGTCGGCATGGACGCGGAGCCGGAGTCCGTGGTCACGGGCCGCCTCGAGCACGCGACGCGACTGGGCGAGGTCGAAGAAACCCGGCTCGCAGAAGACGTCGCAGGCGGTCGCCACGCCCTGCCGGGCGACGGCGGGCAGCATCGTGTCGACGACCAGCGCGACGTAGTCGTCGGCACGTCCGGCGAACTCGGGGGGCACGGCGTGCGCCCCGAGGAAGGTCGGCACGAGGTCGACGGGATGCCCGGCATCGACCGTGGCCATCACCGTCAGGGCACGCAGCTCGTCGTGCACGGTCAGGCCGTAGCCCGACTTCGACTCGACGGTCGTCGTCCCCAGCAGCAGCATGCGGTCGAGCGCGCGGCACGCTCGCGATCCGAGCTCGGCGTCCGGGGTGTCCCGGAACGAGCGGACGCTCGACAGGATGCCACCACCCCGCCGGGCGATCTCCAGGTAGTCGACTCCCTGCACGCGCAGGTCGAACTCGCCGGCGCGCGAGCCGGCGTGCACGAGGTGGGTGTGCGGGTCGACGAAGCCGGGGAGCACGACCCCGCCGCCGGCATCGAGCGTGCGACCGCCCGGGGAGAGTCGGATCGTGTCATCGACCGCACTCGCCGGGCCGACCCAGACGATGTGCTCGCCGCGCATGGCCACCGCGCCCGCGGCGATGGTGCCGAGCTCGGCGAGCGCCGCGCCGCGTGCCGGCCCGACCCCGGCCACCTCGCCCGCCGCCGCCGTTGCCGCCGTCGCCGCGGCCTCCGCCGGCGACAGCATGCTCGCCACCTCGGCCGTGTTGCGAACGACGAGATCCGCCTCGATCATCGTCTCCGGCTCCTCCGGCTCGTCCGACTCCTCCGGCTCGTCCGACTCCTCCGGCTCGTCCGACTCCAGCAGTGCCACCATCTCCGCGGCGCCGGCTCCGACCGCCGCCTCGCGCGTCAGCCATCCAGCATCGGGATGCGCACCCCGGTCTCGCGCGCACAGGCGATCGCGTCCTCGTAACCGGCGTCGGCGTGGCGCGCCACGCCGGAGCCCGGATCGTTGGTGAGGACCGCGGTCAGCCGCTCCTCGGCCTCGTCCGTGCCGTCGGCGACGCACACCATGCCGGCATGGATGGCGTAGCCGATGCCGACGCCGCCGCCGTGGTGGATCGACACCCAGGCGGCACCCGAGACCGCGTTCAGGAGCGCGTTCAGGAGCGGCCAGTCGGCGATGGCGTCGGAGCCGTCCTTCATCGCCTCGGTCTCGCGATGCGGCGACGCCACCGAGCCGGCGTCGAGATGATCGCGACCGATGACGATCGGCGCCTTGACGACACCACGCCGCACCAGGTCGTTGAAGACGCGCCCCGCCCGGTCGCGCTCGCCGTAGCCGAGCCAGCAGATCCGGGACGGCAGTCCCTGGAAGTGGACGCGCTCGGCCGCCATCGGCAACCAGCGCTGCAGCACCGCGTCGTCGGGAAAGGTCTCGAGCAGCGCCGAGTCGGTACGTCGGATGTCCTCGGGATCACCGCTCAGCGCCGCCCACCGGAAGGGCCCCTTGCCGCGGCAGAAGAGCGGCCGGATGTAGGCCGGCACGAAGCCGGGGAACTTGAAGGCGTTCCCCACCCCGGCCTGCTTCGCCTGCGTGCGGATGTTGTTGCCGTAGTCGAAGACGACGCTGCCACGCTCCTGGAAGGCGAGCATGGCCCGCACGTGGGTGGCGATCGAGTCCATCGCCTTGTCGACGTAGAGCTTCGGATCGCTCGCTCGGAGCTCGGCCGCCGCCTCGACCGAGAGCTGCGCCGGCACGTAGCCGTTCAGGGCGTCATGTGCCGAGGTCTGATCGGTGACCACGTCCGGCTTGAAACCACGCTTGACGAGCGCCGGTAGCACCTCGGCGCAGTTGCCGAGGAGGGCGATCGACAGGGCCTCGCGCGCCTCGCGCGCCGCCTCGACTCGCTTCACCGCCTCGTCCAGGTCGGTCACCATGGCGTCGACGTAACCGGTGTCGAGCCGCCTCTGGATGCGCTGCCGGTCGACCTCGACCGCCAGGCAGACACCGCCGTTCATGGTGACCGACAGCGGCTGGGCACCGCCCATGCCACCGAGCCCACCGGTCAGCAGGATCCGCCCCGCCAGCGAGCCGTCGAAGTGCTGGCGACCGCACTCGGCGAAGGTCTCGTAGGTGCCCTGCACGATGCCCTGTGTGCCGATGTAGATCCAGCTGCCGGCGGTCATCTGCCCGAACATGGTGAGCCCGAGCTTCTCGAGCCGGCGGAACTCGTCCCACGTGCCCCACGCCGGTACGAGGTTGGCATTGGCGATGAGGACGCGAGGAGCGCGCGGATGGGTGCGAAAAACACCGACCGGTTTGCCTGACTGGACGAGCAGCGTCTCGTCATTGCCCAGCCGCCGGAGCTCGCGCACCAGGGCATCGTACGCCTCCCAGCTGCGCGCCGCACGGCCGCTGCCGCCGTAGACCACGAGCTCGGCCGGACGCTCGGCGACGTCGGGATCGAGGTTGTTCATCAGCATGCGCAGCGCGGCCTCCTGCAACCACCCCTGGCAGGAGAGCTCGGTGCCATGCGGGGCACGCACGGTGCGCGACGGATCGATGGTCGTCGTCTCAGTCATGGTCCTCACCTCGCGGATCGCTTCGAACGTTGAGTGGCGCGGCCACGCCCTCCTCGTCGGCCCAGACGGGCTCCTCGTCGGGAGGCGGGATGTCGCAGGTGTCCAGCATGTCGATCGCCGCGCGGCTGCATGCAGGTCGCGCTCCGTCCAGTGCCGGCGGCTCGCCGGCCACGGCGGGCAGTCCGGCGCCGGGGGTGAGCGCACCGTCCTCGAGCCAGGCGCGAGTCGCCGCGACCAGCGACCCGGCCGGCACCACCACCGGGCCGACCGGCAGCGAACGCGCGAAGACCCCGCGGTAGCCGGCGGTCGCCAGGCGCCGGTCGAGGCAGACGACGGCGCCGCGATCGCGGCGGCTGCGGATCAGACGGCCGAAGCCCTGCCGGAAGCGGAGCACGGCCTCGGGCAGGAAGAGCTCCGTGAAGGGCTCGCGCCCCTCGAGACGCAGCCGGTCACCGCGCGCCGCCACCAGCGGCTCGCTCGGCACCGGAAACGGCAGGCGGGTGATGACGAGCAGCTCGAGCTCCTCTCCCGGGAAGTCGACGCCCTCCCAGAAGCTCTGGGTGCCCAGCAGGATCGAGCCCCGGCGCCGCCGGTGCGAGCGCGTCACGACGCGCCGCGGACCGTCGAGACCCTGCGCCAGTAGGGGACGGCCCAGCTCGGCGCACACAGGGTGCACCAGCTTGTGAACCCGGCGCAAGAGGGACCAGGAGGTGAACAGCACCAGGGTGCGTCGTTCGACCTGGCGGGCGAGATCGAGGAGGACCGCGGCCACCGCGTCGGCGTAGCCATCGTCGCCGGGAGCCGGCAGGCCGCGGTCGACCAGCACCCGGCAGCTGGACTCGAAGTCGAACGGCGACTCGAGCTCGATGAGGTGCGTTCCGCGCGGATCGCGCCGGTCAAGCGCCAGGCGATCGACCAGGTGGTCGAAGTTGCCGGCCACGGTCAGCGTCGCCGAGGTGAGCAGCGTGGCCCGGAAGCGCCCGAGAACCCTCTCCTGCATGACCTCGCCGACGTCGAGCGGCCGCGCCTCGAAGGCCGCCCCGTCGCCGGCCCGCTCGACCCAGCAGACCTGCGTGTCATCCGGCGCCGCCATGAGACGCAGATCGCCGGCGAGCGCCTTCCAGCCGGCGGCGACGCCGGCCAGCTCGGTGACCGCGTCCTCCAGGCCGCCGGGGTGAGCCTCGGCGACCGGCCGCAGCGCTTCGAGCAGATCGGCGAGCGCGCCGCTGCCGTGGTCGATCTGCCACTGGGCATCCTGGTAGGCGTCATCGACGATCCTCTCGGTCGGCAGCACGCCGCTGCCCTCGCTTCCATAGCGCACCGGCAGGGCCACGCCCCCGGTCTCGAGCCGTGCGCGGAGCTCGCGCAGGAAGCGGGCGAGGGTCCCGGAGGCGGCAGCGAGCACCCCCTCGGTGGCCCGCACCCGGCCGAGCAGGTTCAGGCGATCGACCTCGGAGTCGAGCCGACCCAGGTGGCGCACCAGCCAGCCCAGATCGGCCGCGCCGCCGCCGCCGGGCGTGCGCAGCCCGGACAGACGCTCGACATCGACGCGGCGTCCGGTGGTCTCGGTGAGCACCGCCTCGACCCGGTGCGCCTCGTCGAGCACCAGCGCGTCGGCCTCGGGCAGGAAGGTCGAGTCGGCCAGCAGGTGATGGAAGAGCAGCGCGTGATTGACCACGATCAGGTGAGCGCGACGCGCGCGGTCGCGCAGCCGCCTCAGGAAGCAGGCGTCACCGCGCGGACAGCGACCCCAGGCGCAGGCGGCCGCATCGGCGCCGAGGCGGGAGCGCCAGGCGCCGAGCGGACCGACCCACTCCTCGGCCTCGCTGAGCTCGCCGCTCTCCGTGGCGTCGATCCACTGGGCGAGACGCGCCCGCAGGCCTGCTGGCAGTCCGGCGGCGGTCGCGGCGGTGGCGTCGCCTGGCGCATCCGGCAACCCGGCCGCCGCCGGGCCGGCGTCATCCAGGGTCACCTCGGCATCGCTGGCGGCCAGTGCCTCCCAGCGCCGGCGGCAGAGGTAGTTGGAGCGGCCCTTCACGACCACGACGCGGAGCGGCTCGGGCAGCGCGTCGCTCAGCGCCGCGGCCACCAGCGGCACGTCCTTGTCGACCAGCTGATCCTGGAGGTTGCGGGTGTGGGTGGCGATCACCACGCTGCCCGGGCTGCCGGCACCGCCGGTGGCCGCGATCGCCGCCGGCACCAGGTAGGCCAGCGACTTGCCGATGCCGGTCGGCGCCTCGGCCGCCAGCACTCCGCCGGACTCGAGTACTTGGAAGAGGGCCGCGGCCAGCTCCTGCTGACCGACACGGATCTCGAAACCGGGCAGACGGGCCGCGAAAGGCCCGTCCCGATCGAGCAGATCGCGAATGGTGGTGTCGTTCCAGATCGGCACGGTGACCTCGGCGGCGCGGAGATTCCCGAGTGTAGCAGCTGGACCTGAACCGGGGGGAGACAGCCTCGGTCGGTCCGGACGGCCCCGATCAAGATCGCGTGGCAGTCGCCGATTGGAGCAACGAATGGCGCGCCCACCCCCGACGTCCCGCGCGCCATGCTGCCGATCTGGAGGAACGATGGGCTTCACCGCGATCCCGCGCGACGAGGCCGTCGTCGTGCGCATCGACGACGAGCGACTCGACATCACCACCGCCCCGCAGCTGAAGCTCGAGCTCCGGCGCCTGCTCGAGGCCGGCACCCGGACGCTCATCGTCGACTTCGCGCACGTCAGCTTCGTCGACTCCTCCGGGCTGGGCGTCTTGCTCTCGGCGCTGCGCATCGCCTCGCGGACCGGCGGCGACGTGCGCGTGATCGGACTGCGTCCCGAGGTCAAGGCCATCTTCCGGCTGGCACAGATGCACCGGGTGCTCGAGATCTTCGCCACCGAGCAGGAAGCACTCGCCAGCTAGCCAGGCGCACACCGCTTGGCGCCGACCGCCGTCGAGACCGCGAGATCGCAGCTAGAGCAGATCGGCGCGGCCACGACGCTCCAGCTCCGCCACCACCTCCCGCACGTCCTGCGCGCGGTTCCGCGGACAGACCAGCACCGCCCCGCCGGTGGCGACGATCACCAGGTCCTCGACGCCGATCGCCGCCACCAGGCGATCCTCCGCCACCACCAGGTTGTCGTGTGCATCGACGAGCACCGCCTCGCCACGCGTGGCGTTGCCACTGGCGTCGTGCGCGAGCAGCGGTGCCAGCGCCGCCCAGCTGCCGACATCGCTCCACCCGAACGCGCACGGCATGACCCAGACCCGCGAGGAGTGCTCGAGCACGCCGTGGTCGATCGACACCGGCTCGATGGTCTCGTAAGCGGCCGCCAGCCGCTCCGCGTCGGTCCCGGCGTCCGCCGCCTCGCG
>JASFRE010000118.1:0-9743 GCA_050115055.1 Candidatus Eiseniibacteriota bacterium
ACTCGGATGAGAGCGCCGGTGGGCTCTTCTTCTACGCCTGGCAGGTGGACGATGTCGCGCTGCTGGTCGACGGCACGCCCATCGACGTCGCGGACTTCGAGAGCGGCATGGACGGCTGGGAGCCCCGGCGCTTCGCGGGGCAGGACTTCGAGCTGACCCAGGATCCCACCCTGCCGGCCGGCCGCATCACGGGGCTCGATCAGATCGCCTGCCCGCCGCAGGTACCCTGTCCCGAGGTCTGCGGCATCGAGGGCAACATCCTCCTGTTCGCCGATCAGGACGACTGCCAGCTCGCGGACTTCATGACCAGCGCCATCGTCTCGCCGCCCTTCGCGATCGGGGGGCCCTCGCAGCCGGACATCGACGGCTGGGCTGGCCGGCTGCTCGAGGCCGATGTCTACCTGGACGGCGGGTCGGGCCTCTTCGAGCACGCCATCGCCATCTGCCACTACTACGCGCCGGCCGGGCTGAGCCACTGCCCGTACACGCCGCCGCCCGGCGCGCCGGGGGCTGGCACCACCTTCGACTGGTCGCGCACCACGACCACGAGCTGCGACTTCTTCTCGACCGGGGTCGGCGCCACCTGTCTGAACGCGTTCACCGACGATGTCTCGGCCGCGGTCCCGGCGGACGCCGACTCGGTCGTCATCGAGCTCGGCGCCTATGCGTACAATCCGCTGCCGCCGCCGCCGGGCGAGAACCTGACGTCGCTCTATGACAACGTGCGCTTCGGGGTCTACGACCCGCTCGCGCCCGCCATCTTCCACCCGACGAGTGCGCGTTACTCCGACAGCTTCCCGCTCGCCGAGCAGGCGCACGCCGGGCTCGGTCCGGGGACCTCGCGCAGTGACGGCGCCCAGAGCTACCCGTGCGTGCTCGGCCTGGAACAGCCGCCTCGCCACGTGCGGGCCGACACCGCCTACGTCGAGCTCCAGACCGGTTACATCGCCCCGTCGATGTACCTGCGCTTCCGCGTCGAGCCGGGGTCCTGCCAGAGCCTCGCGAACCCGTTCTGGGCGGCGTTCCCTGCCGGTAGCTGGCACGAGGCGCGCATGGACGTGGCGCGCGCCCAGGGCTCGGGACAGCCGGTGCCCGGTCGCTTCATGACCTGCTTCCATCCCAGCGATCCGCACGACGGCACGAGCTGGGGCGGCGAGATGAGCCCGGTCGAGCCGTGCGACGACATCCTGCCGGACGGTGTCTTCTCACCCGGCACCAGGGTGGTCTATTTCCTCGAGGCGCGGAGCACGTTCGGGGCCGTTCTGGGCACGTCACCATCCTTCCCGGACGGCGCAGCTCTCGACACGACCGCAACCTCGGCGGCGTACTGGCTCGAGTTCGAGACCTTGCCCGAGCTCGACAGCCAGTCCGGCTGCGATCCCACCGACCCCGACCTCTACGTCAATGACATTCTCGTCATCGACGACAGTGGCAGCGATTTCGCTGCCGGCCGCATGCGGGCGCTCCTCGATCATCTCCAGCTCGACTTCGACTGGTACGATGTCGAGGGAACCAACTACACCTGCAGCTACAATGGCATCGGCCGGCGCGAGGACCGCAACAACCAGCCGCCGCGACCGCCGGTGGGCGGCGCCACCGCCGCGCAGCTCGAGGGCTACCGCTGCATCTGGTACTTCAGTGGAAACTTGGACGCCAACACGCTCTCCGACCAGCTGACGCTGAGCGTCTTCGGCGGCCAGCCATCGATCGACCAGCAACGTCTCGAAGAGTGGCTCCAGGCCTGCTCCGCGCAGCCGCCGCACGAGAACCGTTTCCTGCTGCTGGAAGGCCTGGGCTGGGCGTCCGACGTCGACAGCCGCACCGTACACGGACCGGCGTTCCTGGCCGGGCTCGGCGTCGACGTGATCGACGACAGCTACTGCGATATGAGCGGCGATCTCAGGCGCTGTGCCCGCATCACCGGCAATCCGGCCACCGCGCCGGGCCTGGATGGCGAGGTCTACGCGAGCGGTTGCCCCGAGTGCTTGCCGTTCGACATGCTGGCGACGAGCGGCGATGGTGAGATCCTGGCCAACTACGTGCACTCGCTCGAAGGAGGCAACGACCCTGTCGACTGCACCGACGACGTGAACCAGCCGGCCTGGGCGGCGGTCGTCCGCCGCGCCAGCGGCACGCAGGAGTGCCAGCGTTCAGCCGCGCTGGGCATCAGCACCAGCCGGTTGCACACCCTGAACTGCGTCGACGAGTGTCAGTTCGAGGCGTGGAGCACCGGCGGTGCGCTCGAGGACCTCGTCGTCGGTCTGTTCGACTGGGCGGGCCTGCCGATCGGCACGACGGCGGCCGGGGAGCCGCCGCCGGCACCGCCGGTGGTCACGCGCCTCCTCGGTGCCCGGCCGAACCCCGCGGACGCGCAGGATCGCGCCACCATCCGCTTCACCCTCGCGGCGCGCGGGCACGTCCGCCTGCGCGTCTACGATGTGGGTGGTCGCCACGTGCGCACGCTCGTCGACGCGGTGCTCGACGCGGCCGGCCATGCGGTCGACTGGGACGGACGGGATGCGCAGGGACGGCGCCTGAGCTCCGGAGTCTACTTCTACGAGCTCGATGCGCCGGGCTACACGGCGGCGCGGAAGCTGGTGTTGCTCGAGTAGTGGAGCTCGCAGTGGACCGCGTTCCCGGCGCCCAGCGATGACCGTGTGCTAGCCCACCGACTCGAGCAGCTCGATCTGATCCGGCTGGTTCGGGACGACGCACAGGAACTCGTAGGGCTCGTCGCCCACGACCTCGTACCAGTGCGGCACGCCGGCCAGGATGAGGATGGCGTCGCCGGTCTTCGCCTCGAAGACGTCGTCGCCGATGCCGATCCGCGCCCGGCCGCGCAGCACGAACTGCTGGTGCTCCACCGAGTTCGTGTGCGTCACGATCCTGCCGCCCGGCTCCATGACAAAGCGTCGCATGGCGAAGTTGGGACCCTCGTCGGGACCGATGAGAACCTGACGCGTGGTCAGCGTGCCACCGTGCACGGGGTCGAGTGGAACGTCACCGAGATGCTTGATGGACATGGCTGGTTCGTGTCCTCGTGGGGGTGTCTGGGTGGGGCGATCGGAGTGGTGTCCTTCGAGTCCGAGTGCCGGAGTGTAGCACGCCGGTGCCCTCGCCGCTCCGACGGACCACCTGCCGCGCCCGGTCTGCCCGGGGGGCGCATGTTCGCCGGCTCGCCGCGCCGGAGCTCGCCCTCTGCGGACCCCTGGAACAGCGAGGGGGAGCGCCGGTCGCGCGACCACAGATCGCGCGCCGATGCTCCCCCATGCCGCCTGACGGCTCGCCGCGGGGCCGCGGCCCCGCAGGCCCTCAGAACCCGATCCGGAACCCCGAGTGCGTGTAGATCACGCGACCGTCGAGGTCACCGTAGACGTAGGGCGCCTCGTCGAGCAGCTCGAAGAGGCTGACTCCCACGTAGAACGACGCCCGGTCCGAGATCTGCCGGTCGGCCTTGACCGATGCCTCGAGCTGCCGGTACTCGAGATCGCTCAGCGTGTGCACCTGGCTGAAGTCGTAGTCACCGATGTCCACGACCTCCTCCGGGAGCTCGGTCATGATCGACTCGAACTCGCCGTCCGAGATGGTGTAGGTCGCCCCGAGGGCGATCGCGAGCTTCTCGTTCGGCTGGAAGTCACCCTTCACGAAGAGCGCGGTGACCTCGGTCTCGTAGTCGACGACATCCTGCGCGGACCCGAAGTGCTCGTAGGCTCCAACTGAGCCTGACAGGTGGCCCGCTCACCCATCCATGACGGTCGCGCACATCTTGGCGTTCGACTCGATGACACTCATCGAGCCGCCAAGCGTCACGACCGCCCGTGGATCCGGCATCCAGAAGAGCTGCAGCCCCGGGTTCACCGAGGTCAGCTCGTACTCGTAGACGTTGAGGTCGTCGTTCGAGTCGTCGGTGACGTTCAGGAACCCGTTCACCGACACCTTCGAGCCGAAGGCGTAGCTCAGGTTCGCGTTCAGCCTGAGCGACGCGGCCGGCTGGTTGGTGCCGGTGCCGTAGCGCTGGCGCTGGAAGTAGTAGATCCAGTCGTTCGGCTGCGTGCCAGGACCACCGATCGGCGTCAGCGTGTCGCCCTGCGCCATCTCGCAAATGCCGCGCACGTTGACGAACGGATGGTCGGTCATCTCGTAGGTGAAGGCGACGCGCGAGCGGGCGCTCTTGGCCAGCCGCCCGTACCAGGCGGCCGTGACGCGGTTCTGGACCGTCGTGGTCTCCGACGCGTCGTCCGGATCGAGCTCGAAGTTCGAGCGGTCCGTCGAGCGGAACCGGTAGCCGAACCGGAGGCTGTGTCCGGGACGGAACGCATAGTTGGCGTTCACCGTCGCCAGGTATTCCTCGCGGTCGTAGGCCGAGCGGCGTACGGTGTCGAAGTCCTGACCGCCACCGGGGCGACCGTCGCGCCAGGGTGCCAGGTCGATCGGCACGTCGTCGGTCTCGATCTCGCGGCGCAGGACGCTCGCCGACATCCGCAGCCGCTTCGAGAGCGGCGCGAACCAGGCGACGTTGGCGGCGTTCGACCTGATCGCGTTGCCGGTGCGGGCGTTCTCGGTCTTCGCGTAGCGGAAGCTACCCTCCAGCGACTGTGCCGCCGGCAGGTCGACCCGTGCCTCCACGGTGTGCCCCATCTTCTCGACGTCCGGCTTGCGGGCGATCTCGAGCTCCTCGCCATCGTAGATGAGACGGCTCTGGAACTCGTCGCCCGAGCCGCCGTTCACCGGGTGCCGGGCCACCATGTAGTCGTTGGTAACGCGCTGCGAGTCGTTGTCGTAGTCGCGCGTGTAGAAGGCGT
Source organism: Candidatus Eiseniibacteriota bacterium (assembly GCA_050115055.1). Lineage (GTDB taxonomy): Bacteria > Eisenbacteria > RBG-16-71-46 > CAVPCR01 > CBDCWB01 > JASFRE01. The sequence goes on from JASFRE010000118.1 coordinate 4,803, forward strand.
AGCTCATCCAGACCGGCTCGAGCTCGGTCGAGACCCGTGCGGTCAGGTCGCGGATCTGCTCGTTCAGCGCCTGGCCCCGCGAGCGGATGTGGCAGTTCGAGCAGTGCTCGACGCTCAGCACCTGCGCGTGACCGACCCGCATCTGATCGCGGTAGTGGGTCTCCACCCGTGTGCCGGGCAGGAACGGCAGCTGGATGGCGAGATCGTGACGCGTCTCGCTGCGCCGGATGCCGTAACGTCCGAGCGGGTCGGTGTCCTCGTGGGTCACCATCTTGCCGCCCGGCACCAGCTCGCCCGACGTGTTGAGCACGGCCTCGCGCCACTGGAGGTTCTCCAGACGGTCGTGGCCGAACCAGTGGACGAACGAGCGGTGCTCGAGGCGTGTGTCCACGTGCGGCCCCGGCTCGATGCGCGCCGAGGTGCCGAACGTCTTCTCGTCGTAGTAGTGCAGCAGGACGTCGTAGCGGTTGTCGCCGGAGTAGCCGCCGAGGTCGAGCCACAGCTCGGGCTGGAGCTCCTCGCGTCCGAGATCGTACTCCCGCACCTTCTCGACGGTGCCGTCGACGTCGGAGACATGGGCCCCGACGGTGGCGGTTCCCTCGACGTCGCTCGCCGGCGTCTGCCCGCGCACGACGGCGGCGGGCGTGATCGCGAGCAACGCGATGGTCAGGATCCCGAGGGGCCAGCCGCTCCGTATCATTCCATGCATCTCGTGTCCTCCCTCGCGGCTAGCGGGTCAGGTTGCCGCCCTCGCCGCTGATCGACTGGGACGGCAGGTCGGAGCCGTGGACCTGGCTGTGGCACTGCGTGCACTTGGTCATCATGACGCTCTTCGAGCCGTCACGCGTCGAGATGCCGGGGTTGCCGTCGAGCGTGGTGAACTCGCCGTCGATCCCGGGCAGCGTGGCGTGGAAGTGCACCTGGTGGCACTGCAGGCAGATGAAGGGCTCGTTCTGGTGGAGCAGACTGTTGGCGACCGCACCGTGCGGCGCGTGGCAGATGCCACAGTCCTCGACCACCGGCGCGTGCTCGAAGACGAACGGACCCTCGTAGCCCGCATGGCAGCTGAAGCAGAGGTCGGTACCGCGCTCGCCGGCCAGCGTGTTCTGGAACTGCCGGGCGTGCGGATCGTGGCAGTCCGTGCAGACCATCTTCCCCTCCTGGATCGGATGATGGGACGGGAGGTAGGTCTGGGCGCGGACGTCCGCGTGGCAGGTGTAGCAGAGCGACGGCTGCCGGTCGACGAGGAGCGCGGTGCGCTGCTCGCCGTGCATGCCGTGGCAGGCCGTGCAGGCCAGATCGGCCAGCGCGTGGTGGGAGTGCTCGAAGCCGCCGGCCTCGCCGCCCTTGTGGCACTGCAGGCAGAGGCGGCTCGACAGCGCTGCATCGGCGGTCGCCGGGTTCACGATGTCCGCTGGCTCGCCCGAGTCGGCGTGTCGCGACCCCGGCCCGTGGCAGGACTCGCAGCCGAGATGGGTGGCGGTCACCGCCTCGTGGGAGCGGATCGCACCGTGTCGCCCGGAGAGGAATGCCTCGCCGAGTTCCTCGTGGCAGCCCATGCAGGACTCGTTGCCAACGAACGTGGCGTCGGACAGCTCGGCCGGGTACTGGATCACGTACTCGGCGGTTGCCGGCGGTGCGGCGCCGAAACCGACGGCGAGCGCGACGAGCGCGACGCCGCCGATCCACGTCAGGACGGGGTGTCCGCGGGGTCGCCCAGAGCGGTCGTTCATGTTCCCTCCTCGATCGAGGCTTCCGGGAGTCGTTCCCGAATCCGGTTCTCGGTGGATCGAAGCGCGCCATTGCCGCCAGGGCGCCGGCGCGCAGAGCGTGTGACCTTCCTTCGACGGAGTCCGCACGCGGACAGGCTGGTGATCGGGCGACCGGGGCACGGACGCGCGAACGGTCACGGCGACGCCGGTGCGGGCGCGATCGCCGCGGTCGAGACGATCATCCCGGCACGTCCCGCGTGCCGGTGCCGCCGTCTGCCGTCAGTCGGTTCGTTTCAGGCCGCGTACGAAGATCGGCACGTTGTTTCTCACGAGGGTCTGCGGCTCGGACGACTCGTATCCGAGGTCCGGCCACAGCGTGCAGCTCAGCACGCAGTCCATGACGAGACCGACGAAGGCGCGCGCAGTGATGAGCGGGTCGACCTCGCGCAGCTCGCCGCGCTCGATGCCGCGCTGGATGGCTTGCTGGATGTAGCTGATGAAGGGCAGGCGCCAGCTCAGGAACAGCCGCCGTGCGTCACCGGAGCCCTCGATGCTGGCGGCGATCAGGAGACGCTGGATGATCGGATCGCCGAGGCCGACGGAGAGGATCTTGACCGCGATCGACTCCATGACCTGCTCGATGGGCGCCTCGCGAGGCAGCGTCTCGAGGAATCGGTCGATCTCGACCTCGCCGATCTTCGCCTCGAGGGCGGCGACGAAGAGGGCGTCCTTGCCGGAGAAGTGCTGGTAGAGCACCGCCTCGTTGATGGCGGCGGCGCGCGCGATCTCCCGGGTCGTCGTGCCCTTGAAGCCGTGCTCCGCGAACACGCGGGCGGCGACATCGATGATCTGGCGGCGCCGGGCGTCGCCGCTCATGCGCGTCCGGCTCGGGGTCCGTGGCGTGTCCAAGGCTGGTGGCTCCCGCGCTTGGCGGTCGCCCCGGAGGGGGGCGCCTCTCACCTAAGTAACCACTTACTTATAGCGGCATTGTGTCCGCTCTGACCGGTCGCGTCCACCCGAAACGTGCGAGAATCGCGCGGAATCTCGGCCCAGCGGGCTGACGGAATGTCGGACGCGCCACCCGGCCGGGGCCGCCGCGGCGTCGCTCCGATCTTCAGTAGTCACTCGTTTGCAATGCGTTACGAGGGTCCCCGGGGCGCTGACGGCGATCGCCGCCTGCCCCCGGGGCGAGGACGGGGACCCCATGCAGGGTTGGCGCAGCGTGTGGGAGCCGATCCGGCGCTGGCTGGTCGGTGAACGCCAGGCGGGTGTCGCGGTCGGAGAGGCGGTCGGAGAGGCGGCTGGCGACGCGGTTGGCGACGCGGCTGGCGACGCGGCCGGCGCGGCGGGGGCCGGCGCGGCGGCGGCCGGCGCCGCGGGGCAGCCGCACGGGATGCCGCCGGTCGTCGAGATGCCGATCGAGGCGGCGCTCGACCTCCACACCTTCCCGCCGGCCGAGGTGCGAGGCGTGGTCGAGGCCTACCTCGAGGCGGCGGCCGAGCGCGGCCTGGTCGAGGTGCGGCTCATCCACGGTCGCGGCCGCGGTGTGCAGCGGCGGATCGTCCGGTCGCTGCTGGCGCGTCACCCGCTCGTCGTCGAGTTCCACGACGCGCCCGCCGACCGCGGCGGCTGGGGCGCGACGGTCGCCCGTCTCGCCGTCGCCGCCACCGATCCGGACCGCGCCTCGCCCTAGGCGCGCGCCGTGAAGGTCCCGCCCTCAGCTCGCGCGGAGCGTCGTGCCGCGCGCGCGGAGATCGTCGATCCCCTTGAGCACGCGCTCCTTCATCGAGACCTCCGCCTTCTTGAGGTAAGAGCGCGGGTCGTAGGTCTTCTTCGCTCCGACCTCGCCGTCGATCTTCAGAACGCCGTCGTAGTTCTTCAGCATGTGATCGACGATCGGACGGGTGAAGGCGTACTGCGTGTCGGTGTCGATGTTCATCTTGACGACGCCGTACTCGAGGGTCTCGTGAATCTCCTCGAGCGACGAGCCCGAGCCGCCGTGGAAGACCAGGTCGAACGCGGCGTCGGCGCCGTACCTGGCGACCACCGCGGCCTGCCCCTGCTTCAGGATCTCGGGCTTGAGCTTGACGTTGCCGGGCTTGTAGACGCCGTGCACGTTACCGAAGGTGGCGGCGAACAGGTAGCGATGACCGAGCGGGTTGAGCGCCGCGGCCACGGCCAGCATGTCGTCGGGGGTCGTGTACAGTTTCTCGCGCGCCACCCCCTCGTGGTCGACTCCATCCTCCTCGCCGCCGACGACTCCGGCCTCGACCTCGAGGATGATCTCGGTGTCACGGCATCGCTCCAGCAGCTCGCGCGCCAGCTCCATGTTCTCCGCCAGCGGCAGGATCGAGCCGTCGAACATGTGGCTCGAGAAGAGGTTCGGCTGACCGGCGTCACGCCGGCGTGCGGTCTCGGCGATGAGCGGCCTGAGGAAGCCGTCCACCTTGTCGGGCGGGCAGTGATCGGTGTGCAGGGCGATCCAGACATCGTAGCGCTCGGCCACCAGATGAATGTGCTGGGCGATGGCGATCGCCCCGAGCACCTCGTCGCCCTGGGCGGTGCCGGAGGCGAACTTGCCGCCACCGGTCGAGACCTGGATGATGCCGTCGCTGCGCGCCTCGGCGAAGGCGGCCAGTGCCGCGTTGGCCGTCACCATCGAGGTGACGTTGATCGCCGGATAGGCGAACTTCTTCGCCCGGGCGTGATCGAGCATCTTGCAGTACGTCGCGTAGTCGGCTACGGGCATGGCGCACACGTCCTTCCTGGATTCCCGCACGGGATCGGGTCACGAGCCTTCCACCGGGTCCGAGCACCGCCGCAGGCGTCGCGCCGCGCATCGTCGCGCCCGCTCGCCCCGGGAGCCCGGGATCATGCCCGAAGTGGGTCCCGGCGTGCAAGTTTGGGGTGCCGTTGCGGCCGGCGCTTGCTATGCTCGCCGGCCATTCCGCACGAGATCCACGGAGGTCATCTTGCCGGGGGCGTTTGCGGAGCGCCTTTCCGCCACGTCGCCCGCTCGCGGCGAGCCGGGAGATGCGCTCCGGACCGAGATGCGAGCTGTCATCTTCACCTGGAGCTTCTGCGGTTACTGCGTGTGCGCCAAGCAGATCCTCGACCGCCACGGTGTGCCGTACGAGGAACACGTGATGGACGGGCGCATCGACGCGTTGCTCGCCGTCAAGGAGCGCTACGGGCATCCGACCGTGCCGATCATCCTGCTCGACGGCAG
>JASFRE010000119.1:0-9712 GCA_050115055.1 Candidatus Eiseniibacteriota bacterium
TGGCCAGGCGGTTGCATTCGTGCTCGCAGGGGTGCGGACACACGCGCCCCATGATGGCCGGGAACGGCGACGTCTCGGCCTCGAGCAGGAACGCCTTCTCGAACGCCTCGTCGACCGTGAGCCCCATTTTCTCGCGCTGGGCGAGGATCGACAGCCAGCCGCGAATGTCGTTGCCGCTCGGGCAGTGCTTGATGCAGGGCGGGTTCTTCTCGACCTGTCGAGGCCGGTATGGCGACTGCTCCCCGACCGTCCCCGAACCCGTCGCTCGCAGTGGCTTGACCTTCTTCTTCTTCTTCAAGAGAGACATCGCCTACCCGCTACCCTTCCTGGCCGGCAACGGACCACGGACGACCGTCCGCCCGGCCCTTCGACGACTCGACCCTCCGGCAGGCGCCCGGCGCGCGGCGCACAGGCGTGGCACGACAGCGGATTATCCCCGGTGCCGGGAGGTGCGACAACCCAGATGTCGGACGCGCGGCGACCCCGCCGGCACGGGTCGCCCCGCACCACCGCTCTGCGCACGCGCGCTCCGCTCCGCGGATCCCGTCGCGTCCGGCGTGCGGCGCCCCGCACCGCGGCGCCGGACGTTCCGCAGCGCTCCCGCGCTGCAAGATCCCGACCAACCGGGGCCCGCAGCATGTCGGGTCGCGACGCGCCACGACCGCGGCCACTCCGGCGCGCCACGACCGCCTCCGCCCCGCTCCGGGGGCGGCGATTCCACCGCCCGTCACGCTCCACGGCGCGCCCGGCGGTCCTGCGACACGTTCGCAACCCCGCGTGCTCGCGACCACGGCCCCCACCAGGCGGGCACAGCGCACGGCGCCGGTCGGTTCCCCGACTGACACACGCTGCCGCGAAGCCACGCCCCCGCTGCCAATGTGTCAGCCGGCCGGACGCGCATCCGGCGCCGTCTCAGAGGTGTTTCCGTTGACTTCGCGAGGGGCGTGGCCTAGCATGCCTCGCGGTTCCGTCGAGGCCTGCCTCCCCCATCCCGGCAGATCGCCGCCAGGCGGCGGCCGCCCGCAGGCAACAACCGGGGTGCCACCCGCGGCTCGAGTACCGTGGCGGCACGAGCGGATCCCTGTTGCGATCGGGCACGCGTGCGCGGGACGATCCCGTCCCGGACGAGTTGTGGGTACGAGCACCGGGGCCTTGCGCCCCCTTTTACTGACTACAGGGTTGCAGGCATCAACTGGTTCGTCGGCCCCTGTGAGAGGTCTGATCGATGAGTTCAACCGTTGCGGATAAGTCGTACGTCGAAGACCTGATGGAGAGCGTGACGGGCAAGAACCCGGCACAGCCCGAGTTCCTGCAGGCGGTGCGCGAGGTCGTCGAGTCCCTCGCCGTCGTGATGGACAAGCACCCGGAGTACCGCAAGGCGAAGATCCTGGAGCGGATCATCGAGCCTGAGCGCGTCCTCATGTTCCGCGTGCCGTGGCTGGACGACCATGGCGAGGTGCAGGTCAACCGCGGCTTCCGGATCGAGATGAACAGCGCCCTCGGCCCCTACAAGGGCGGTCTGCGCTTCCACCCGTCGGTCAACCTCGGCATCCTCAAGTTCCTCGCCTTCGAGCAGGTGTTCAAGAACTCGCTGACCACGCTGCCGATGGGCGCCGGCAAGGGGGGCTCCGACTTCGACCCCAAGGGCAAGAGTGACAACGAGGTCATGAAGTTCTGCCAGGCCTTCATGAGCGAGCTCTGCCGTCACATCGGTCCGAACACCGACGTGCCGGCCGGCGACATCGGCGTCGGCGGCCGCGAGATCGGCTACATGTTCGGCCAGTACAAGAAGCTCCGCAACGAGTTCTCCGGCGTGCTGACCGGCAAGGGGCTCAACTGGGGCGGCTCGCTGATCCGCCCCGAGGCGACCGGCTACGGCGCCGTCTACTTCGCCTGCGAGATGCTGGCGACGCGCGGCGAGACGATGGAAGGCAAGACCTGCCTGGTCTCCGGCAGCGGCAATGTCGCCCAGTACACGACCGAGAAGATCCTCGATCTGGGCGGCAAGGTGGTGACGCTCTCCGACTCGAGCGGCTACATCTACGACGAGGCAGGCGTCGACCGTGACAAGCTCGCCTTCGTGCTCGATCTCAAGAACAAGCGTCGCGGTCGTATCAAGGAGTACGCCGACAAGTTCTCGAGTGCGGTCTACACGCCGATCGATCCCTCGGCCGATCACAACCCGCTCTGGCACCACAAGGCCACCTGCGCCTTCCCGAGTGCCACGCAGAACGAGATCAATGCCAAGGACGCCCAGAATCTGGTCGCGAACGGCATCTACGTGGTCTCCGAGGGCGCCAACATGCCCACCACCGCCGACGGCGTCGAGGTCTTCCTGGATGCCAAGATCCTCTACGGCCCGGGCAAGGCGGCCAACGCCGGCGGCGTGGCGGTCTCCGGCCTCGAGATGTCGCAGAACTCGATGCGGCTCGCGTGGTCGCGCGAGGAGGTCGACCAGAAGCTGGCCGGCATCATGAAGTCGATCCACTCGGCCTGCGTCAACGCCTCCGAGCGCTTCGGCACACCGGGCAACTACGTGAATGGCGCCAACATCGCCGGCTTCCTCAAGGTCGCCGACGCGATGATGGACCAGGGCATCGTCTAGCGCGCGGCGCCGGCCGCGGCAACGCGGCCGCCAGCCCTGCGACGCCGGTCACGATCGTGTACAATCCAGCGGCGCCCGCCCCCAGGCGGGCGCCGCCGCCGTTTCTGGCCGCGCTTGCCCCGCTGCCGATCGCACGGACCGGGAGGACGTCTTGGAGATGCCCCGCGACAGCGCACCACCACTGGAAGGACTGGACAACGGGATCTGGAAGCCCCGCCTCCGGCGCTTCCAGGAGCTGATGCGCCACCGCGTGCAGCACATCCTGCTCGTCTCGAGCCTCTACGACTCGTTCACCCTCTCGGAGGACGGCCACCTCAACGAGGTCCTGCTGCGCCAGTTCACCGACCTCAACATCAGCCACAATCCAGACCTGACTCGGGTCGACATGGGCTCGCGCGCCATCGAGATGCTGAAGCGCCAGGGGCACTTCGACCTGGTGATCTCCTCGATCCGGATCGGTGACATGAACGTCGCCGAGCTGTCCCATGCCATGAAGGCAGCGAACATCCGGATCCCGCTCATGCTGCTGGCGTACAACAACCGTGAGCTGACCGACTTCATCGCGACCAACGACACGAGCGACATCCATCGCATCTTCCTCTGGCAGGGCGACGTGCGCATCCTGCTGGCGATGGTCAAGTCGATCGAGGACAAGCTGAACGTCGAGCACGACGCCGGCGACCTGGGCGTGCCGGTGGTGATCGTGGTCGAGGACAACATCCGCTTCTACTCGTCCTTCCTGCCGGTGATCTATACCGAGCTCATGAACCACACCAAGAACCTGATCTCCGAGGGGCTCAACATCTCCCAGAAGATGCTGCGCATGCGTGCCCGCCCCAAGGTGCTGCTCTGCGAGTCCTACGAGGAGGCCTGGGACTACGTGCAGCGCTACGAGGATCAGGTCCTCGGCGTCATCTCGGACATCGAGTTCCCGCGCGCCGGAAAGCTCGACCGCAGCGCCGGGGTCGAGCTGGCCGCCCACATCCGCGAGGTGCGCGCCGACATCCCGCTGGTGCTCCAGTCGAGCATTCCGGAGAACGAGGCGCTGGCACACTCGGTCGGCGCGTCATTCCTCCTCAAGGGGTCGCCGCTCCTCCTCCACCAGCTGCGGCGAATCCTCGTCGAGCAGTTCGGATTCGGTGATTTCGTCTTCCAGCTGCCCGACGGCACCACCGTCGACCGTGCCCATGATCTCAAGGAGCTGATCGCCAAGCTGCGCACGGTGCCGGTCGAGAGCGTCGCCTACCACGGCGGGCGCAACCACTTCTCGAACTGGCTGAAGGCACGCACCGAGTTCGCACTGGCGGAGAAGCTACGCCCGCGCAAGCTCGAGGACTTCGTTGATCTCGAGGCGGTGCGGTCCCACCTGCTGAGTGCCCTCAGCGAGTACCGGCACGACCGGAACCGCGCGGTCGTGGCCGACTTCGACCGGCGCACCTTCGAGAGCGACCTGCGCATGGCCCGGATCGGCGGCGGCTCGCTGGGGGGCAAGGCGCGGGGGCTGGCATTCGTGAACCGGCTGCTGCGGGAATCGAAGATCGAGGGGTACTTTTCCGGGGTGCGTATCGTCGTTCCCGGGGCGGTCGTCCTCGGCACCGACATCTTCGACCAGTTCGTCGAGCAGAACGACCTCGAGGACTTCGCGATGCAGGCGGCATCGGACGCGGAGACGCGCGAGCGTTTCCTCCGGGCCCGCTTCCCGGCCGAGGCGCTCGCCGACCTCGAGTCGTTCCTGCGAGCCACCTGCTACCCGCTGGCGGTGCGCTCGTCCGGCCTGCTGGAGGACTCGGCCTCCCAGCCGTTCGCAGGCGTCTACCAGACCTTCATGCTGCCCAACAACCACCCCGACCTCAGGCGGCGCCTCGACCAGCTGGTGACGGCCGTCAAGCTGGTCTACGCGTCGACCTTCTCCGAGCAGGCGAAGTCCTTCCTGCGCATGACGACCTATCGTCTCGAGGAGGAGAAGATGGGGGTCATCATCCAGCGTATCGTCGGCTCCGAGCACGGTGGCCGCTTCTATCCGGATTTCGCCGGTGTCGCACGCTCCTACAATTTCTACCCGGGCGAGCCGGCGACGGCCGAGGACGGCATCGTCGCCGTCGCCCTCGGCATGGGCCGCACGGTGGTCGAAGGTGCCACCTGTCTGCGCTTCTGCCCCAAGTACCCGCAGCACATCGTCGGCTTCTCGTCCGCGAGCGACGCCATCCGCAACTCGCAGCGCGAGTTCTACGCTCTCGACCTGACCACCGACCCCGGCAAGCTGCGCGGCCAGGGCAGCGACCTCTCCCTGTACTCGCTCACGGATGCCGAGGAGGACGGCAGCCTGGCAGCGGTCGGGTCCAGCTACTCGCACGAGAACGACGTGCTCTACGACGGCATCTCGCGTCCGGGGGTGCGGCTCGTCACCTTCGCGCCGATCCTCAAGCTCGACGTCTTCCCGCTCGCCGACCTGATGCGAGCGCTGCTCGAGTTCGGGGTACAGGGCACCAGCTCGCCGGTCGAGATCGAGTTCGCCGTCAACCTGTCGGTGCCGCGCGGCGAGAAGCCCGAGTTCGGCTTCCTGCAGATGCGCCCGCTGGCGCTGGCCAGCGAGCTCGAGGTGCTCGAGATCGGCCAGGTCCGCGACGAGGTCCTCATCTGCCGCAGCGAGAGCGTGCTCGGCAACGGCCGCGTGCGAGACCTCCGTGACCTGGTGGTCGTCGACTACCACCGTTTCGACCGGTCGCGGAGCCGCGAGGTCGCCAATCAGGTCGGACGGCTGAACGCGCAGATGCAGTCGGAGGGGCGACCCTACCTGCTGATCGGAGTGGGTCGCTGGGGCTCCGCGGACCCCTACCTCGGGATCCCGGTTACCTGGAGCCAGATCGCTGGTGCCCGGATCATCGTCGAGGCCGGCTTCAAGGACTTCAAGGTGACCCCATCCCAGGGCACCCACTTCTTCCAGAACCTGACCTCCTGCAACGTCGGCTACTTCACCATCAACCCCGAGGCCGGCGAGGGCTTCATCGACTGGGACTGGCTGGCCAGCTGCCCGGCCGACAAGCAGACCGATTTCGTCCGCCACATCCGTCTCGACGACACGATCGACATCAAGATGAGCGGCAAGACCGGCAAGGGGGTCATCTTCAAGCCGAACGGCAGCGACGACTGACGGCGGACGCCGCCAGGCACCCGCCTGCAACCCCCGGGCCACCCGGCGCCGCCTCCCGGCGGGTGGCGCTAACTGCCCCTTCGTGCTAACGTTCTGGGACAGATGCAGTCAGCCGGCGCATCCCCGTGCCTCCGGTTCTCACGGTTCCCCACCGTCCCCGCCTGCCCTGCTCGCCAGGCAAAGGGCACGCTGCGTCCCGCTCGCCGACCCGACGGCGAGCCGCACACACCCGTTCTTCGAGAGAGGGAGCGTCAGCATGCGCCACGCCACTGCTGCCATTCTGTTCCTGGCGATGCTCGTCACCACCACTGCGCTCGCCGACGAGGCGGGCGTCTGGGTGCCGCTCACCAGCGACCAGGTCGCCGAGCCCGGCATCACCATCCTGGAGAGCGACGGGGACCACACCGTCATCCAATACGAGCTACCGGGCTTCCTGTCGCGATCGCTGGACATCGACGGTCAGGAGCACGTCGTGCTCGCCATTCCCGGTCATGGCCGGCTGATGGAGGGGGGAGCTCCCGACCTCCCGACGATCCGCCGGAGCATCATCGTGCCGGACGACGGCCGGTTCGCCGCGCGCGTCCTCGAGGTCTCGACCGTGACCCGGCCGAGCGCGCCCCTGGCACCGTCGAAGGGACACTTCACGCGCGACATCGACCCGGAGACCGTGCCCTACGTGTTCGGTCAGGTCTACGAGCAGCGCACGCCGTACCCGGCTGACCAGGTGGTGCTCCACCAGCCCTACATCCTGCGCGATTTCCGCGGCATGGTCGTCGAGGTCAACCCGATCCGCTTCGATCCGGCCGCCGGCAGCCTGGAGATCGCCGAGCGTCTGGTGGTCGAGATCACCCGGACCGCTCCCGGCGGCGCCAACGTCAAGGTGCGGTCGCGCGCCCTGGAGCGCGTCAGCGCCGACTTCGATCAGCTCTACCGCCGCCACTTCCTGAACTACGAGGGCGGCCGCTACACGCCGATCCCGGAGCCGGGACGGCTCGCCATCATCACCGCCGACGCCTTCCACAGCGCCGTCGAGCCGCTCCAGGCCTGGAAACTGCAGATGGGTCTCCCGAGCGAGCTCCACGACCTATCGGAGATCGGCAGCACGGCAGCGCAGGTGAAGGCCTGGATCGACGCGCGCTACGCCGAGCCCGAGGGTCTCACCTACGTCATCCTGGTCGGCGACGTGCAGCAGGTACCGACGCTCTACGGCACCGCCGAGGGCGCGCCCTCCGACCCCTGCTATGCCAAGTGCGAGGGAGCCGATCACTACCCGGACCTGTTCATCTCGCGGCTGTCGGCCCAGAACCTGTCCCAGGTCCAGACGCAGGTCGCCAAGGTCATCGGCTACGAGATGGAGCCCGACACGGGGGCCGCGGCCGCCTGGTACGCGAAGGCGACCGGCATCGCCAGCGCCGAGGGCAGCCCCCCCGACTACACGCGCTGCGGCTGGCTCCGCGACATGCTCCTCGCCTACACCTTCACCGAGGTCGACGAGATCTACGATCCGGGCGCGAGCGCGTCGCAGGTGACGGCGGCGCTCAACGAGGGCCGGAGCCTGGTCAATTACATCGGGCACGGCTCAGGGACCTCCTGGAGCACCACCGGCTTCAACAACTCGAACGTCCTGGCGCTGTCGAACGTCGGCATGCTGCCGTGGATCATCGACGTCGCCTGCCAGAACGGCGACTTCACCATGAGCGAGTGCTTCGCCGAGGCCTGGATGCGAGCCGGCAGCGCCACCGCCCCGACCGGTGCGGTCAGCTCGTACGCCGCATCGACCAACGCCAGCTGGGTGCCGCCCTGCGACATGCAGTACCACTCGATCGAGCTCCTGACGACCGACGAGCGCAACACCCTGGGCGGTCTGCTGTTCAATGGCGTCATGTACGCGATGGACGTCAATCCGGGCTACGAGGGCACCAAGCTCATGGAGCAGTACAACATCTTCGGTGACTGCTCGATGATGGTGCGGACCGACGTACCCGAGGCGCTCGACATGCAGCATCTCGGGGTACTCATGATCGGACTCTCGACCTACGACGTCACCGTCACCGCGGGCGGGGCGCCGGTGGCCGGGGCGCTGGTCTGCGGCGCGGGCGACGGCGGTCTTCTCGCGCACGGCTACACCGACGCCGCCGGTCAGGTGACCCTCGACTTCGGCGAGCCGGTCTCGACGCCGGGCACGCTGTCGCTGACCGCCACCGCCTACAACGGCGTGCCGGATCTCGACGAGGCGACGATCATCCCGCCGAGCGGCCCCTACTGCGTGGTCGCCGGGCACACGATCGACGACGACATGAACGGCACCAGCTGGGGCAACGGAGACGGGCTACCCGACGCCGGCGAGACCATCGAGCTCGTGGTGACCCTGCACAACGTCGGCAACGAGATGGCGCACTCCGTCACGGCGACCCTCGCGACGGGCTCGCCGTACGTGACCGTCACCGACGGCGAGGAGTCCTTCGGCGACATCGCCGCCGGTGCCTACGGTGACTGCCTCGACGACTTCGATCTCGAGCTCGGCGGCGATTGCCCCGACGGACACCTGGTGGTCTGCACGCTGACCGCCACCGACGGCATCCAGGTCTGGGAGAGCACCTTCTCCATGACGATCGGCGCCCCGGTGCTGGCGGCGGTCGACCTGGCAGTCGACGACTCGGGCCCCTCGGGGAACGGTGACGGCGGCGCCGATCCGGGCGAGACGGTGTCGGTCGCCCTGTCCGTGGTCAACATCGGGCACGCAGCGACCGCCGAGCTGACCGGCACGCTGACCAGCACCGATCCCAACGTCACCATCACCGACGGCCTCGGCGAGTGTGCGCCGATCCCGGTCGGCCTCGAGGGCATGGTGACCGGCTTCGAGGTCCAGGTCCTGCCGTCGTGCCCGAGCCCGGCCATGGTGCCGCTCGAGCTCGAGCTCACGGCCGGCGACTTCACCGCCAGCCTGGCCTACGAGCTCGCGGTCGGTCCCTGGTTCGACGACGGCGAGGCCGACCGCGGCTGGACCCTGGGGGCGCCCGGCGACGACGCCACGACCGGCCAGTGGATCCGCGCCGAGCCAGTGGGCACGGTCTACAACAGCCAGCAGTGCCAGACCGAATATGACCACACCACCGACCCCGGCTCGCTCTGCTTCGTCACCGGCAACGGCACGCCGGGCGGCGCGGCCGGCGAGGCCGACGTCGACAACGGCACGACGACGCTCCTGACGCCGGTCTTCGACATGACCGACGCGGTGGCAGCGACCCTCTCCTACTGGCGCTGGTACACCAACGACCTGGGCAACAACCCGGGGCAGGACTGGTGGGACGTCGACGCCACCGCCGATGGCCAGACCTGGGTGCATCTCGAGCACACCATGGAGAGCGCCAACGCCTGGACGGAGTTCTCCTGGAACGTCGGCGAGCACGTGGCCTTCACCGACCACTTCCAGGTGCGCTTCGTGGCCGACGACACCTCACCCGGCTCGCTGGTCGAAGGGGCGGTCGATGACTTGATGCTCGACATCATCCGCCAGCCGAGCGCCGGCGCGCCGGACGGCGGCGTCAACCGCCTACGGGTGAGCGCCGGGATCGTGTCGGTGAGCCCGAATCCGTTCAACCCGCACACGGCGATCGTCTTCGGCCTCGGCGAGCGGTCGCCGGTGACGCTCAAGGTCTACGATGTCGGCGGCCGGCTGGTGCGCACGCTGCTCCGCGACACCGTGGAGGCCGGCACGCACACGATCGTCTTCGACGGTCGCGCCTCGAGCGGCGCCGCACTGGCGTCGGGCATCTACTTCCTGCGCCTGGACACCCCGGGGCTGACCCAGGTGCGCCAGCTGACGCTGGTCAAGTGATATGGAACGACCGTTGTCAAGGGCGACCGTCTCCCGGGTGCGGGGGGCGGTCGCTCCCTTTCCTGGTTGTGGTGTCGAGGCGACGGAGAAGGCCAGACTCTTCGACGACGAGTCACAC
>JASFRE010000120.1:0-9705 GCA_050115055.1 Candidatus Eiseniibacteriota bacterium
CAGCGGATCGTCCAGGTAGTCGTAGACGCGGAAGGCGACCACCTCGCGATCGGTGGCACTGGAGATCGCCTCGAAGCCGAAGCCGAGGAACACCGCGCGGTAGAAGCCGCCCTCGACACGCACCGCCGCGGTGCCGGCGCCCCCCTGGTAGGTCCAGGCGCCGAAGCCGCCGAGCGCGGGCGCCACGACGTCCGGATCGGTCTGGTTGTTGGCTCCGTCGCCGCCGCTCGCCTCGAGCGTCAGGCCGTCGGCCACCGGGTCACCCGCCACCGGCTCGAGCGTCGTCGTGCCGGCATCGTCGCCGACGTAGGTCGCGTTCAGCCGGTTCTCGAACCAGGCCTGCGACTCCGCCGACCAGTTCGGGCTCGCCGGATCGCACAGGTCGTAGGCGATCTCCTGCCCGGTCAGCATGAGGCGGCCGCCAGCCGCCAGGAAGCCATCCAGGTCCTCGCGATCCGTCGCGTCCAGCGTCGAGGTCGCGTCGCCGGTGAACCAGTAGGCGACGTTCACGCCGCCGAGATCGTCGTGCGCGAAGTGCCGGAGGGAGGTTCTCCAGGTCCCGCTTGCCAGGCCGACCGGGACCGCGGCGGCGAAATAGCCCTCGTAGTCCGGGTCCTCGTCGTCATTGACGATGACGAGATCGAGACCGGTCGTCACGCAGCCGAGCGTCAGCGCCTGCTCGAAGCCCGGATCGTTGTGCGACGCGACCGTCAGCAGCGCGTACCCGCTGCCCTCGTCGACCGGGGTGAAGTAGATCGACACGGTGTCGCTCTCACCCGGGTTCAGCGGGATGCGATCGAAGGTCTCGTAGACGAAGGGCGCCTCGCACGTGCCGTCCTCGCCGCCGACACAGATCGACACCTGCCAGGTCACGGGCGACTCGGTGTCATCCTTGTAGATGTCGTACGAGTCGGCGTCGGTCCCGGTGTTGGTGACCACGCAGTGCGCCTTGACGTAGTCGAATCCCGAGGGTCCGGTCTTGATCTGCTTCTCGGTCTCGAAGGTGAACTCGAAGGTCGCCGAGGCGATGCTCGCGCCGAGCAGGACGGCGCAGCCTACCAGGGTGATCGCTACCAGCGCCGGGGCGGTGTGCCTCGCTCGCTTCATGGGTCTCTGTCCTCCACTCTCGAAGTCGGTGAACAATCGATCTCCCGCTCGGACGTGGTGCACCGGGGACGGGGTGCCCGCCGCCCTCACGGTCGGATGGTGGTACCGGTCTGAATGATTTCCTTGGTATCGGGGCGCTGAGCAAAGGCGATCACGGCCAGGTGCCCCGGATCGATGCTGCCGTCAGGGATCACATAGCGATAGGTGAAGCGCTGGTTCCCGCCGGGCGCGATCGACAGGGGCGTCCCGCCCAGCTCATTGCCGGCGGGTGGCGGCAGGATCTCGCGCAGCACGTTCGTGTACTCGGACTGCCCGTTGGGTCCGGGCGGGTCGAGGATGGTCTCGGTCTCGACGACGCAGGTGAAGAGAAGCAGCTCCGCGGGGATCGATGCGCCCACTCCCCAGACATCGACGGCCACGTCGTAGTCGTTCCCGGTGAGCTGCGCGCGCACGCCGATGGCGAGCGGCGGCTCGAGGCCGATCCGGCCGTCGACCAGCTGCTGGATGGCGACGTCGGTGATCGGATCGGCCAGGACGCGGTTGCCGTCGACGAAGATGCTCGGAGCGGTGAGCACGTTGTAGATCTCGCGCCGGGCGCCGTTCGACACCGGATTGAACTGGTAGTACGGGTCGCCCAGGAACGGCCAATAGACATGCGGGTTGAGCGACAGGATGCGGCCGGCCGGTCCCGCGGCGATGACCTCCTGGAGCTCGTGGTCGGCGGCCGGGCACGGCGCGCAGCCGGTATTCGAGAAATCCTCGCAGAGGACGATCTTCGGTGCCGCGAGCTCGAACGCCGTCTGCACGACCTCGCCGGTCACCACCTCGACCTCGACCGACGCCGGATCGGGCACGAAGCCCGGCAGCACGAGCCGCACGGTGTGTCGACCGGGCTCGACGCCCTCGAGCGTGTCCGGTGCCGTGACGCCGGTCGGCGTGCCGTCGAGCAGGACATCGGCCGGGTAGGGCGCGGTGACGGCGATCGACCCGGTGGTCGGCAGGAGTGCGAGGTCGAAGTGCAGGGCGCGTGTCGAGTCGGTCTCGACCATCACGGTGTCGGAGGCCGGGAAGTAGCCGAGCAGGAAGACCGAGACGCGGTAGCCGCCGGACTCGACGGTGAGCGTGTCCGGCGTCGTGCCGCGATCCTCGTCCCCGACCGAGATCGTGGCGCCGGGCGGCGTCGAGGTGACGATGACCACCCCCTGCTCGACGGGGCCGCCGCCACCGGGGCTGAAGGTCGGGTCCTCCTGACCGCAGGCGAGCCACAGACTTCCCAGACACGCGACGGCGACGACCGTGGCGCACGACAGCGACCGGGCAGACCGGGATGGACCCATCCAGAGCGCGCTCTGCTTCATGCTCGCTGTGACCGTCCTCTCGCGGACCGCACCCATGACCGGCTGGAGCCCGGCGGGCGGTCGGCGATGCGGGGATCGAGGGCCTCAATCGGGCAGCACACAGAACCTGGCGTCCGTTGGAAGCGCCCGACCTGGAAGCAGTTTAGCACAGGGTCGGAAACCCGTAAACGGGGTCAAGCCGCGTCATGACAGCGCCTTGCGTTATTGCAACGCAATCTCGATCGAGGCGCGCGGGGAGCGGTCCCGGACCGACCCCGATGATGCGACGGGCGGGATGGCGGTGGTAGAGTCAGCGACCATGAGCACTGTCAGCCATCGCTCCGCAACCATCCTGATCGTCGACGACGAGACCGGGATCCGGCGTGCGCTGCGCACCTACCTGGGCGACGAGGGCTACGCGACCGAGGAGCTCGAGGACGCCGGCGGCCTCGAGGCCCATCTCGCCGCCCACCAGCCGGACCTGGTGCTGCTCGACGTCGTCATGCCGGGGCTCGACGGTATCGCCGCCCTGCGCGCCCTGCGCGAGCGCGATCAGGAGCTGCCGGTCGTCATGATGTCGGGGCAGGCGACGGTCGAGCGCGCCGTCGAGGCGACCCGGCTCGGCGCCTTCGACTTCCTCGAGAAGCCGCTGACACCCGAGAAGCTGCTGGTCACCGTCGAGCGTGCCCTCGAGTGGCAGCGGCTGCGCGGCGAGAACCGCGAGCTGCGTGCCGAGCGCACCGCCGAGTTCCAGATGGTGGGCGACGGCCCGGCGGCTCGCGCGCTCCTGGCGACCATCGAGCGCGTGGCGCCGACCACCGCCAAGGTGCTCATCCTGGGCGAGAACGGCACCGGCAAGGAGCTGGTGGCGCGGTCGATCCACGACCGCTCCGAACGCGCCGGCGGACCGTTCGTCAAGGTCAACTGCGCCGCCATTCCCCGCGACCTGGTCGAGTCGGAGCTGTTCGGCCACGAGCGCGGCGCCTTCACCGGCGCCACGACGACGCGCAAGGGCAAGTTCGAGCTCGCCGACGGCGGCACGCTCTTCCTCGACGAGGTCGGCGACATGTCGGCCGACGCGCAGGCCAAGTTGCTGCGAGCGCTCGAGGCCGGCGAGGCCGAGCGCGTGGGCGGCGGCACGCCGATCCGCTTCGACGTGCGGGTGATCGCCGCCACCAACAAGGACCTGACGCAGGAGATCGGCGGCGGACGCTTTCGCGAGGACCTCTATTACCGGCTCAGCGTGGTGCCGATCCAGCTGCCGGCCCTCAAGGAACGGCGCGAGGACGTGCCGCTTCTCGCCCGTCACTTCCTCGGACGCTACTGCGCCGACAACGGACGGCCGCCGATCAGGCTCACCGAGGGAGCGGAGCGCCTGCTCGCCGCCCACGACTGGCCGGGCAACATCCGCGAGGTGCGCAACCTCATGGAGCGCATCACGATCATGCACGATGGCGACAGCCTGACCGAGGACGACATCGAGACCTATGTCCCAGAGACCCGCACGGCAACGGCCGGCGGGGCGACGCCAGGCGGCGACGCCGCGGACGGCGATGCGTCGCTGAAGGGGCGCCTCGATGCCCACGAGCGCCAGGTCATCGAGCAGGAGCTGGAGCGATCCGGCTGGAACGTCTCCGCCGCAGCCAAGGTACTGGGGATCGACCGGGCCAGCCTCCACCGGAAGATCCGCCGCCACGGGCTGAGCCGCGACGGACGCGGCTGAGCCGGGGCCTCATGCGAGGGCGCGGGTGCGACACGGCTGCGACAGGACGGCGCAGGCATGCAACGCTCGCCGGCGGCGCCGCGTCAGCCAGGGGGACGGGGCAGCCCTCCGCCCGGTGGCTGGCGGCGGAGCGCGGCCTGCCGGCGCGACCCCCGGGACCGGGCAAGAACCGCCCGGGCACGCGCTGGACAGGCGCGCCGGCCTCTGGCGGCCAGCGACCGGGCGCCGGCGACCAGCGACCGGCCTCCGGCGGCCAGCGACCGGACGCCGGCGGCGGCGATCTCCGCGCGTGGCGTCCGGATGGCATGGACAGTGCAATGTGAGTGTGATGGAGGCAGTGACGCCAGCCGCGAGGAAGCCACCGGCGCCACCACGCGACGCACCCCCGCGCTGGCTCGCTCCGAGCCGGCCAGCAGGCCCGGGCACCCCCCCCGCCGGCTCGAGGCGACACGGCCCGACCGAGCCCCACGAGGATGGATCCGATGGACACGACCATCACGACGCCTGTCCGGCTGCTGCTCATCACGGCGATCCCGCTCGCCCTCGCCGGCGGCCTCGGCACCTCCGGAGCCGCAGCGGTCGAGCCCGAGCTCTCGGAGCTCATCATCATCGGGCCGGACTCCGAACGCGAGGTGACCGGCGAGCACCGTGGCATGCGCGACGGCGGCGAGGAGGACGGCTGGGTCGAGCTCGACGACGGGATCGAGGGCAGCTTCAACATCGACTTCCAGCGGGTCGACGGTCTCACCTTCGGCCTCATGCAGCGGCTGTACGGCACGGGACCGTACGGACCGGAGCTGACCCTGCGCGAGGCACGTGCCTTCCACCGCGGGCGCTGGCTCTTCGGGGCCGAGTTCGAGCAGCCAATCATCCCCGACCACCTGACGATCGGCGGCGGGTTCTTCCGGCGCACGACGCCCTTCTCAGGGCTCGATCGCGAGATCGTCAACGACGAGGAGAACCTGCTGGCAGCGCTGCTGGTCAAGGAGGACTATCGCGACTACTACGAGGACGAGGGCGTCCAGGTCTTCCTGAAGCAGCGCTTTGGCCGGCGCACCACCGCGCAGGCGACGGTGCTCCGCAGCAAGCACACGGCGCTCGTCAACAACACGCGCACCAGCCTGACGCGCTGGGGCGAGGACTTCCGCCTCAACCCGGCGGCCGACGAGGGCAACCTGCGCGCCCTGCGGTTCCAGGTCGAGTACGACACGCGACCCTCCCATCGCGAACCGACCATGGCCGAGTGGTACCGGGTGGAGTGGGAGCGAGCCGACGGCGGCATGGGCGGCGACTTCGACTACGGGCGCTTCCTCGCCGATCTCAGGCAGTACGTGCGCACGAGCCCCGGCCAGCAGCTCAGCTGGCGGCTGATCTACGGCACGACGCGGACCGGCGACCTGCCGGTCCAGAAGCGCTTCGCGATCGGCGGCATCGGCACACTGCGGGCACACAACTACAAGGAGTTCACGGGCGACGAGGTGTTGCTCGGGAACCTGGAGTACAGCTTCGACCTGGATCGCGACTTCGAGGCGATCGTCTTCCTCGACACCGGCGCCACGGCGGAGCGCAATGCGTCGATCCGGGACCGCCGCTTCGCACTCGACGGCGGCTTCGGGTTCGGCTTCCATGGCGAGCGCGCCGCCGTCTACCTGGCGCGCGACCTGCGGGAGCCCGACGCCGACCTGAGACTCAGCTTCCGGCTGTCGAGCACGTTCTAGGACGAGGAGCGTCGCGGCCCCGGTGGACCGGGCCGGTGGGGTGTCGACCCGGCGCGACGGGCGCCCGGCAGGTGGATGGAAGCGACGGGCCGGTCATCGTCAGCCTGTGCCCCGGGGTCGGCCGGAGGCGGGCCCGGTTACCCGCGTCGCAGGCGATCCAGCGAGTGCTCGCCGTCCTCACGGGGTGCGTGGTGCTGGGCGCCGCGCTTGCCGGGACCGCCCGCGGGCAGCAACCGCCCTTCAGGTTGCCCTCCGCCAGCTTCGCCGACACCGTCGTCTGCGGCGGCGACGGCGAGATGCGCATCGCCGAGCTGCAGGTCCGTCACCGCGCCCCATCGCTGGTCGCCGACCTTGCCATCGCCCACTTGCTGAGCGATGCGTTCGCCGCGCAGCTACGGGACGGCGTCCCCGCCACCATCTTCATCGACATCGAGCTCTGGCGCAGCCGGAATGCCTGGTTCGATCGCTTCGAGGTCTCTCGCAGCCTGATCTTCCGCCTGCAGTACGACATCTGGGAGCAGGCCTACGCGATCTCGGCGTTCGCCGACGGGGACAAACTCGAGCAGATCTACGCCTCGCTCGACGAGGCGCGCACCCTGCTGTGTCGCCAGGAGGGCATCGCGCTCGTCGACCTCGCGGCGCTCGAGCCCGGCAAGGACTACTACCTGGTGGCGACGGCCGCCCTGAAACCGATGACGCTCGAGGACGTCACCGAGCTCGAGAGCTGGCTGTCCGGTGAGCTGACCCAGCGACGCGGCCGCGGCTTCGGGATCCTCGGTCTGCCAAAGCAGCTCTTCGGGGTGATCCTCAATCTGACCGGCCTGCGCGATCAGAACGCCTCGGTCCGCACCTCGACCTTCACACTGGGCGCAGCCCGGGACGGCACATCGCTCGAGCTCCGCTGACCGGGGCGGGGCCGGAGACGGTCCGGACCCGGCACTCGAAAGCGGCGCGGATCAGCGAGGCGGCGCGGATCAGCGAGGCGGCGCGGATCAGCGAGGCGGCGCGGATCAGCGAGCCAGCACGGAACAGCGAGGCGGCGCGGATCAGCGAGCCAGCGCGGATCAGCGAGCCAGCGCGGATCAGCGAGGCGGCGCGTCGCCGGAGTCCGGCGCGTCCCCGGCGTCCGGTGCATCGGGCGCAGCCGGCGGCGGCGACGGTGGCGGCCCGGGTGGTGTCGATGGCGGCGACGCGGCGGGCGGTGCCGGCGGTGCCGGTGTCGGAGTTGTCGGTGACGCCGGTGGCTGCGCCGCGGGTGGCGCTGGCGGCTGTGCCGCGGGTGACGCCGGTGGCTGCGCCGCGGGTGGCGCTGGCGGCTGTGCCGCGGGTGACGCCGGTGGCTGCGCCGCGGGTGACGCCGGGGGTGCTGCCGGCGCCAACGAGGTGCCAGTGGCTGGCGGCGAGGTGCCCGGTCCGAGCGGTGGCGTCGCCCCGGGACCGCCTTCGCCCCCGCCCTCGGACGGCGGGTTCTTGCCGAATCGGCTGCTGACGAGCGCGCCGAAGCCAGCCGTCGACAGGAGACCGCCGATGAGGACGCCCGCCGTCGCGAAGCCGAATGCGACCGGCATCAGCAGATCGCCGACGACGCCGAGCATCCGTCCGAGCAGGAAGAGCGCTGCGATGGCGATGATCCCCACCATCAGGTAGCCGAGGTTCGACTGGCGCTCGAAGCGCACGCCGCCGGCCACACGGCGCCCGAGCGTCTGGGCTCCGACCAGGAAGCCGAGGAAGATCGCCAGCGGTGTGGCCAGCACCAGGAGCAACGCGACCGGGATACCGATGACGGTGATCGCGAACAGCACGACCGCCGGCAGCCAGAGCACGCTGATCAGCAGCCCGATCAGGAACGTGCGCCAGAATCCAGCCTGCAAGGTCTCGGACATCACCTGCAGCCGGTCGCCGATCAGGAGGTGCGCCAGCCAGGCGAAGAACAGCGTCAGGAAGAGCGCCACGAAGAGCGACAGCAGCCGCCGCGCCGGCGACGACCGGTCGGCGTGCGGCGCCATGATCATGGCCAGGTTGAGCGGTCCCAGATCGCCGACCTCGACGCTCTCGCCACGCACGAAGCCATAGCGGTCGACGTCGAGATCGCCCCCGACGACGACTGCATCGCCGCCGATGATGCCGTCCTCGGCGAGGTGCAGCGACCCGCCGATCACCACCGCATCCTGCTCCACCTCGCCCTCGACGATCAGGTTGCCGAAGAAGACGACGGCGCTCTCGACGATCTCGTTCTGCTCGACCCTGAGGTTGCGTCCGATGCGAACGACCTGCTCGCGGTCGCGATCGATCTCGAAGGGGGCACGGCCGGGCACCCGCGGCTGTGGGAGATCCTCGTTCGGTGGCAACGGTGGCAGCGGCGTTCGCCGGCCCCGTCGGTCGAGGCGCTCGAGCTCCCGCTGGGCGCGATCCAGCTGGCGCTCGGCCTGGCGCTGGAGATCCTCGAGCTGCTCGTCATCCAGCCGGTGCCCGCGCAGATCCAGGTCTTCGCCCCAGTCGGTGTCCCAGTCGTCACCGTCATCCTCCCACTGGTAGTCGTTGTCGGAGGATGGTCCGGCGTCGTCGGCCTGGGCCGCCTCGTCCGGCCTGGCTGCCTCGTCCGGTTCGTCGGGGTCGACGCTGATGACGATGCCGCCCGCGGGGCGCGCGTCCTCGTCGGGCGCAGCGTCGGCGGCCGCGTCCGGATCCTGGGCGCGGGCAACACCGGCCGCGACTCCGAGCGTCAGCAAGGCGAGGAGCAGCGTCGGGACCGTGCCCGGGGCACGACGTCGTCCCGGCCGGCGATCGATGCATCCGGCAGACAGTGGTTCGTTCATGGCGAACTCGAGTTTGCGGCGATCCCTGGGGATGGGGGTGCTAGCGCGCCGGCGATCGCCACACAGCACGGTCGCGCTGCCGGCTCCGGCGCACCCTCCACACGGCGATCGACACCAGCATCGCCGAGACCGCGCCGACGATCAAGATCTCTCGTCCGTGGGTGACGAGCAGGATCTGCCAGGCATCGAGCCACGGCCGGGCGTGCGTGAACATGCCCCGCGTCACGTCGGCCACCGTCAGCAGGTCGACGAGTCGCGTCACGGCCTCCTCGGCCAGCCAGCTCGTGCGCAGCCAGACCGACTGGGCGGCGACGCCGAAGCCGGCACCGAGCACTCGCACCATAGCATCGCCGAAGAGCAGGGCGAGGCCGACGGAGGTTGCCGCCATGGCCAGCGACAGGGCGATCAGCGACGGGATGGGCGCGAACAGCGGATCGAAGCGCCGCCGGGCCCGGCGGCTGCGCGCGGCGATCGAGGTGGCTGCATGTTGGCGGGCGCGACGCCCCGCCCGGGCAGGCTGCGTGGCCACCGCACCGGCGCTGGCCACCGTGGCGGCCACGGTCCCGGGCATCGAGTCGGCAGCGGCCACCGGCGCGGCTGCCAGCCCGGGCCGGATGCGCGCCATGACCGCGGCATCGAACAGGACGGCCTCCTCTGGCGACCACCTGGCCTCCGGGAGCGCCTCGATCCGGCCCAGCAGGGTGCGGCTGGCCTCGACCTCCGCGCAGCACACGGGGCAGCGCTCGAGATGCTGCGCGAACGCCTCACGCGCCGCCGCGGCGAGGGTGCCCTCGACGTACGGAAACGCCAGCTCTGTCCACCGTGTGCAACGCATGATCGTGTGCCTGCTGCGCGGCGCCCTCCCCGCCCGGCCCGGACTCCCGCTGCTGCGGGGTGCCGGCGACCGGGTGGAGCTGCAATCGTGCCTGCAGCCCCGGGGGCCGCTTCGTCCTGTGTTACGACGATTCACACTGCCGGGTTGCGGCGAGCTGCGCGGCCGGCGC
>JASFRE010000121.1:0-9685 GCA_050115055.1 Candidatus Eiseniibacteriota bacterium
CCCAGCGCCGATCGAAGACCGGCTCGAGCGCGGCCAGCGCCTCGGCCGACTGGTGGTCGCGCGGGCCCACATCGGTGGCCACCGGACCGACCGCGTGGTCGCGCGGGAAGACCGGCACGATCTCGTCCGCGAGCCAGGCGCGGGCGGCGACCGCCCGCTGGTGGCTCCGCAGCGCGAACGCGTCCTGCTGCTCGCGCGAGATCCGGAAACGCTTCGCGATCACCTCGGCCGTCTCGCCCATCGATAGACCCGACACCGGGTCGGTCAGCCCGACGCGCAACGCCACCACCGGTGTCAGGTGGTGCGGCCGCAGCGCCGCCAGACCTCGCGCCTGCTCCCACCTCGACCGGGCACGCCCGATGCGCCCCAGGACCTCCTTGGCCGCCGCCGGGAACAGCAGCGGCACCTGGCTCATCGACTCGACCCCGCCGGCGATCACCACCTCGGCCTCGCGGGCCAGGATCAGACGGGCGGCGGCGGCGATCGACTCCATGCCGGAGGCGCAGTTGCGATTGACGGTGACGGCCGGCACACGCTCGGGCAGCCCGGCATCGAGCGCCACGATGCGCGCCAGGTTGGTGGCGTCCGCGGGGCCGGCGATGTTGCCGAGCACGACGTGATCGACCCGCGCCGGATCGAGATCGGCGCGCTCGATGAGCTCACGCACCGCGATCCGTCCGAGCTCGCGCGCGGTCAGCCCGGCCAGCGCCGTACCGGCCTTGCAGAACGGCGTGCGCACGCCATCCGTGACCACCACGTCACGGATCATCGCCGCTCCCCGTCGGGCTCGTCCGGCGCGCCCGGTCCGGCCGGCTCATCCGATCCGTTTGACCTGTCCGGCGACGGCTGCCGCTCGGTCGGCGTGCCGCGCGGCCGGGGCTGGCCGCCGACCGGCGCGTGGATCGAGGCCGGCCGTTGCCACGGCAGCTGCGCGTCGGTGCGGCGGATGAAGTACTCGCGACGCAGGTCGGCCAGCCACGCGTCGGTGAGCTCGCTGGCGCGCTCCTCGCCGATCCGGTTCCGCAGCTGCTCGCGGATCTCCGGCAACGTGTACTCCCCGCCCTCCTGGCGTTCGGTCACCTTGAAGATGTGCAGACCCTGCTCCGACTCGACGACATTGGACACCTCGCCCACCCCGAGTCCCTGGATCGCCTCGGCCACGAACGGCACCAGGTCCGGCAGCTGGAAGACGCCGATATCGCCGCCACGCTCGGCGGACTCGGGATCGTCCGAATACTCGCGGGCCAGCGACGCCATGTCGACACCGGAACGCGCCAGCTGGAGGACGCGCTCGGCGCGCTCGCGGGCCTGCACGACGTCCTCGCGCGTCGTGCTGAGCATGATCAGGATGTGCTCCGCGCGCACCCGGTCGCGCTCCTCGTCGCGGTCGGTCACCTTGACGAGCTCCACCCCGACCGGGGTCTGGAAGGGCTCGGAGACCTCGCCGACCGGCGTCGAGAAGGCTGCCTCCTCGAAGGCGCCGTCGAGCTGCCCGCGCCGGAACCAGCCCAGGTCGCCCCCGTGCTGACGCGTGCCGGGATCGTCGGAGAGCTCGAGCGCCACGTCCTCGAACGACTCGCCCGCCGCCAGCCGGCTCTGCACCCGATCGAGCTTGTCCTGCGCGGCGGTGATGGCGGCATCGGACGGGCGGACGCCGATGAAGACGTGCGAGAGGCGCACCTGCGCCTCCTTCTCGGGCAGCTCGTCGCGGTGCTCGCGGTAGTACTGCTCGACCTCGTCATCGGTGATGTCGATCTTCGAGTAGATCTGTCGCTGCACCAGGCGCGAGTAGAGGATCTCCTGGCGCGCCTGCGCGCGGTAGCGCTCCAGCATGTCGTCGTGGGAGATGCCCTCCCGCGCGAGCTCGCGCTCGAGCGCCTGCTCGGAGCCGAGCTGCTGCTGGATGGTGTCGACGTACTGGTCGACGGTGCGCTCCACCTCCTCCTCGCCGGCGGTGATACCCTGCTTGCGCGCCTCCTGGACGATCACCTTCTCGTCGATCATGCGCTGGAGCAGCTCCTCGCGGGCCGCGGTCAGGTTCGAGTCGGCGATCGCGTACTGCACGCGCGCCACCGCCAGGCGCTCGAGCAGCTCGCTCTCCAGGATGATCTCGTCGCCGACCTGGGCGGCGATGCCGTCGAGCAGCAGCGCCTCGGCACCGGCGCGCGTCGCCGCCGTGGTGGCCACCAGGACCGCCACCGCCACCAGCCCAACCCGCAGCGCCCGGTGTGCCTCGTGCGCCCGGTGTGCCCGGTGTGCCCGCACCGCCGTGCCGTCGCCTCGACTCTCGACTCGCCTCATGCTCTCCTCTCCCGACAGGGACCGATCAGGACTGTGCCAGCGCTCCCGGGCGCCGTCAACGCGCCGGCGCGCATCACGTCGCCGGCCCCGCCACCGGCTCCGCCGCGTCGCGGAGGACCGCCAGCATCTCGAGCGCCACGCCGAGGGGGTCGTCGCCGACCTCGGTCACCTTCATCCCGAAGCGCTCGCCCTGCACGAACTCGACCTTGCGGGCGGTCCGCTCGAGGATCGCCCCCACGAGCAGCGTCGTGGGCTGGCGGGCGAACTCGATCCGCACCCGCCGGCGGCCGACGTCGACCTCCGCCAGCCCCGCCTTGCCGGCCAGGAGCTTGACACGGCGCAGCTCGAAGAGGTTCCGCGCCGCCTCGCCCGGGTGGCCGTAGCGATCGGTCAGCTCATCGAGGAGCTCGTCGATCTGTGCCTCCTCCCGCGTGTCGGCCAACCGCTTGTAGAGGTCGATCTTCTCGGCCGGGGCGACGTACTCGTCCGGCAGGTAGGCATCGAGGTCGGTCGACACCCGCGTCTCGACCTGCTCGGAGGCCTCGCCGCGCAGCCCGTTCACCGTCTCCTCGAGCAGCCGGCAGTAGAGCTCGTAGCCGACCGCGACGATGTGGCCGTGCTGCTCCGAGCCCAGCAGGTTGCCGGCGCCGCGGATCTCGAGGTCCTTCATCGCCACCTTGATGCCGGCGCCGAGCTCGTCGTACTCCTCGATGGCGCGCAGCCGCTTCTCGGCCAGCTCGGTCAGCGCCCGGTGCGGCGGCACCATGAGGTAGCAGTGGGCGCGCTGATCGGAGCGTCCGACCCGCCCGCGCAGCTGGTAGAGCTGCGCGAGCCCGAAACGGTCGGCCCGGTTGATGATCATCGTGTTGACCGACGGCATGTCGATGCCGGACTCGATGATCATCGTCGTGATCAGCACGTCGTAGCGGCCGTCGATGAAGTCGACGATGACCTTCTCGAGCGCACGCTCGCGCATCTGGCCGTGCGCGATGGCGAAGCGGAGCTGCGGGCAGATCTGCCTCAGGAAGCGCGCGATGGCATCGATCGACTGCACCCGGTTGTGCACGAAGAACGCCTGCCCGCCGCGATCCACCTCGCGGAGCAGGGCGTCGGCGATGAGATCGCGGTCGAACTCGACGATCTCGGTGGCGACCGGCACGCGATCGCGCGGCGGCGTCGTGATGAGCGAGATGTCGCGCGCGCCGAGCAGCGCCAGGTGGAGCGTGCGGGGAATCGGCGTCGCGGTCAACGTGAGCACGTCCGCCAGTGCCTTCAGCTGCTTCAGCCGTTCCTTGTGACGCACCCCGAAGCGCTGCTCCTCGTCGACGACGATCAGCCCGAGCTCCTTGAACTCGATGTCCTTCTGCAGCAGCCGGTGCGTGCCGATGACGATGTCGACCTCGCCGGTGCGCAAAGCCGCCGCCACGTCGCGCTGCTCGGCGGCGGTGCGGAAGCGCGACAGCATCTCGACCCGCACCGGGAAGTCGCCGAGGCGCTCCGAGAAGGTCGCCAGGTGCTGCGAGGCGAGGATCGTGGTCGGCACCAGCACCGCCACCTGCTTGCCGCTCTGCACCGCCTTGAAGGCGGCGCGCACCGCCACCTCGGTCTTGCCGAACCCGACGTCGCCGCAGATCAGGCGGTCCATCGGCTTCGGCTCCTCCATGTCGCGCTTGATGTCCTGGGTAGCGCGCGCCTGGTCGGGCGTGTCGTCGTAGAGGAAGGAGGACTCGAGCTGTCGCTGCCAGAGGTTGTCGGGCTCGAAGGCGATGCCGGTCCGCGAGGCGCGCATCGCCTGCAGCTTCAGGAGCTCCTGCGACATGTCCTCGATCGCCTTGCGCGCGCGCGCCTTGGTGCGCGCCCAGGCGGTGCCGCCGATCCGCGACAGCGACGGCGCCCGCTTGCCCTCCTCCATCGCGTACTTCTGGATCAGGTCGAACTGGTCGACCGGGATGAAGAGCTTGTCGCCCCGCTGATAGTGCACCTCGAGGCAGTCGGTCTCGTGACCGTCGATGGTCAGGCGCCGGATACCGCGGTAGACGCCGATGCCGTGATCGATGTGCACGACGTACTCGCCGGCGTGCAGCGAGGTCAGGCTCGGCAGCGCGATGCCGGCCTTGAAGCGCCGGCGCGTGCGGCGGCGGCGGAAACGCGCGAAGATCTCGTGATCGGTGAGGACGGCGAGACGGACCTCGCGCCACACGAAGCCGCCGGCGAGCTGGCCGACCTCGACCTCGGCGAGCCCCGCGGCGGCGGCGGCATCGGCGGCCGGTCCGGCGGCGAGCGCCGCCTCGTCGGTGCCATCACCCTCGGCGATCAGCTCGCGCAGCCGGTCGCGCTGGCCGGGGTTGTCGCAGAGGATGATCGTCCGGTGGCCGGCCGTCGCCTGCGTGCGCAGGAAGGCGCGCAGGCGCTCGAACGAGCGCCCGAAGGGCTCCTGCGCCACGGTGTGGAAGTGGAAGACCCCGTCATCGGTCGAGCGCCCGGCGGGTGGTGGACCGGCTCGGGAGTCCGGCCGCGTGGCTGCCGGCGCGTCCGCCGGGATATCCGCCGGGGCCGCCGGCGACGCATCGGTGGGTGCATCGGGCGAAGCATCGGGCGGTGCATCGGGCGAAGCATCGGGCGAAGCAGCCGACGCCGGCTCCGGCGGCGCGCCGTCCGCCTCCTGCGCCGCCCCCGCATCGTCCCGACCGCTGGCCAGCAGCCGCTCGAGCCCGCGCTCGATGGCGGCGCTCTCCGCCGTCCGCGAGCGCAGCACCGGGTCGACGTCGAAGCCGCCGCGCGCGGCCAGGTCGCGGGCGATGGTCTCGGGCGGGAGGACGAGGTCGGACGGCGGTGATACCAGCTCGTGGTGGGCGCGCCGGTCATCGAAATCGCGCTCGAGCTCCGTGCCGAGCGTCGCGGCCTCGCGCTCCAGACGGTCCGGACCGTCGGCGACGACCAGGGTCGTGTCCGGGAGGTAGCGCGTCACCGGCCCCCACTCCTGGTCGAAGAAGCCGGAGATCCGGCGCATGCCGATCCAGTAGCGTTCGTTCTCGATCCGCGTCGCCAGGGCCTCGGCATCGAGCGCGTCCGGCCCGCGCGCCGCGCGGACCGCGGCCGCCGCGGCCTCGGCCACCGCGTCGTCGACCACCAGCTCGCGGCGTGGCACCAGCGTGACGTGCTCGTGGCGGCGCACCGAGCGCTGCGTCGTCGGGTCGTACTCGCGGATCGAGATCACGCCCTCGTCGTCGAACTCGAGACGCAACGGGCTCGCGTAGCCGAAGCTGAAGTCATCGAGGATGCCGCCGCGCCGCGCAAAGTCGCCGGGCTCCTCGGCCAGCGGCACGCCGCGGTAGGCCAGTCCGGCGAGCCAGTCGGCGAGATCGTCGGCGTCGAGCGCATCGCCGACGCGCACCGTCATGACCCCACGTCCCAGCACGCGGGGCGACGGCACCGGCGTGAGCAGCGAGCGCGCCGTCGTGACGACGACGGCCGGGCGGGCGGCGATGAGCCGCGACAGCGCCGTCTGGCGGGCGTCGAGGGTCGACAGGTGGGGCGAGCGGATGTCATAGGGCTGGCTCTCGAAGTCCGGCAGGTAGAGCACCGCCTCGCCACCGAGGAAGCACTCGAGGTCGTCACGCACTGCCTCGCCGCGCCCCCGCTCGCCGAGCACCACCAGGATCGTGCGGTGCAGGCGCCGGAAGGTGTGAGCGACGACCAGCGCCAGCGCCGAGCCGGCCAGACCGGTGACGCGGAGTCGCGGGACGCCGGCGACCGTCGGCGCGGCCTCGCCGCGGCGCGTCGACCGCCCGCGGCGGGAGGCGTCGCTCGTCTCGCCGGCCGCCTCGCAGGCGGCGGCCAGCCGCTCGAGCAGCGCCTCGAGCGTCCGGCTGCGGGCCACCCGGTCGAGGAGTTCCGCGGTGATCGGACGGGCCGGGGCGATCTCCGTGCCGGCGCTGGCACCGGCGGCGGTGGCACCGGCGGCGGTGGTGTTCTCGATCAGCATGTCACCGGAGCCGGGTTGAGGGTCGGAAGGGCCGAGCGACGGGCTGTCTGCGACGCAAACCGTCAGTGTAGACCCGGCCCGCATCGCTCGCAAGACGCGGCGCCGCAACGCCGGTCGGGCATCGCACGTATCCATCGGTGAGCGGTGGCGCCGCGAGCCGCAGGCAAGACGGTAGACGCCGGACGAGACGATCAATACGATCGGCGGGACCGTGGTGCGAAGCGGTCTCGATCCGATCCCGCACTCGAGCGTCAGAGGAGCGTCCCGATATCATGAACGATCAGCCCACCAGCGAGCACGAGCCCGGGGCCGAGCGACCCGGCCCGCCGCCCACGCCGTCACCCGGCTCGCCGCCGCCACCTGGCTCGCCGCCGCCGCCCGGCGCGGTGCCGCCGCCCGGCGCGGTGCCGCCGCCCGGCTCCGCACCGCCACCCGGCTCGGCGCCGATCCCGCCGGTGACCGGCCAGGAGCCGCCGGCGCCCCTGACGCCGCCGCCACCCCCACCGCCCCCTCCACCTGCGCCCCCGGGCCAGGGACCCGGTGGCGGGACGCCGCCGGAGGAGCCCTACGAGCCGGCCGGCATCCCCTGGGAGCGCCGCGACGAGCTCGGCACCTGGAAGGCGCTCCTCGAGACCATCCGCCGCTCGCTCCTCGAGCCGAGGCAGTTCTTCCGCGACATGCCGCCGGAGGGCGGGGCGCCGCCGCCGACCTTCGGACCGGTGGGCAGCGCCCTGGTTTACGCGGTGCTGATCGCCATCCCGTCGACGATCATCAGCATCCTGTGGCAGTCGGCGCTGAGCTGGGTCAACCTGCTCTCCGGCGAGGGTGAGGAGGCGATGCTCGGTCTCGGGCACTCGCTGGTGCTGGCGCTCCTGACCCCGGTGCTCGTGCCAATCGTGCTCATCATCACCTCGGCCATCGTCCATCTGATCCTGATGATCCTCGGTGGGGCGCGGCGCGGTCTGGTCGCCACCTTCCGCGTGATGTGCTACGCATCGGCGCCGGACCTGTTCGGCATCCTGCCGGTGTGCGGCGCCCCCATCTCCATCGTCTGGGGCACCGTGCTGATGGTCATCGGCGTCAAGCATGTCCACCAGACCTCGTGGGCCGTGGCGGCGACCGCCGTCATCCTGCCGTTCATCCTGTGCTGCTGCCTGCCCATCCTGACCATCTTCATGCTCGTGGCGCTCGGGGCGCTGCGCTAGCCGGGGACGATGTCCATCGTGCTCACCGCCGGGGGCCAGGGAAGCGGCCGCCGGACGCCGGCCAGCCGCCTGACCGGCAGCGAGCAGCTGGTCGTGCTGCTCGGTCTCATCACCGTGCTGATCCTGGGAGTGGTGGGCCTCGGCGTGACGCTGTGGCCCGAGCTGCCGACGCTGGTGATGGAGACGGAGGCGGGAGCGGAGATGGAGAGCGCCGAAGGTGTGGAGGGTGCTGCGGCGGGCGCCGAGGGTGCGGTGACGCGGAGCGCGGACGGCATCGTCACCGAGCTGGCGCGCGGTCTCCTCGAGCGCTACGCCTGCCCGCTGCGTCACGCCACCGGCATCGCCTGCCCGACCTGTGGCGGCACGCGCGCCATGATGGCGCTGGCCGGCGGTCATCCGCTGCGGGCGTTCGTCTGGAATCCGATCGTCACCCTGGCGGCGCTCGGTCTACCGCTCCTCGGGCTCCTCACCGTCATGCGGCCGCCCGTCGCGCGGCGCGGCGGCGCGGTGCTGCGCCGTCTGCTGGGCGCGTGGTGGGGCCGCGCGCTGCTCGTCATCGGCCTCCTTGCCCAGATCATCCACCTGACGGTGATGCTGCGCTAGCGCCACTCTGCCGCCGCGGCGCTCGCCCGGCCCGACGGCCCCGCCCGGCGCGCCGGACCGGTCGCCGTGGCGGGTGGCGCGCCGCGGCCGATCACGTCGACGCCGGCGTGAAGGCACCCTTGCCCCGCGACAGCAGCACCTCCGCCACCAGCACCAGCAGCGCCAGCACCAGCACCGCTCGCCACAGCTCGCGCCCGTAGCGCACCTGGCGCACGCTCGCCTCGAAGCTCCCGGTGTCGCGCACCAGCGAGAACGGCCGGTCGCCGAACGCGGTCTCGAGGCGACTCGCCGCCAGCGCCGCCAGATCGCTCTCACGGGTGTCGGGGTTGATCGCCACCGCCACTGCCTCGCGCCCCTGCTCGTCGACGACGCGGTAGATCCCCACCTGCTCCGGGCTCGGGATGCGCAGCATCAGGTCATCGCCGCGCTGCACGACCTCGAGCGGCACCTCCCCGCCGTCCGGTCCGCGACCGATCCAGCGCTGCGGGGTCGGCGGTGCCGGCACGAGACGCTCGATCGGGGCGCCGACCGCTGCCTGACCGGGCGCATCGTGACCGCCGGCCAGATAGGCGACCGCCTGGTGGAGCAACGGCACGAAGGCGGCATTGGTCGGGAAGTCGTTCCACTCCCGGTCGACCGACGAGGCGAACAGCAGCACCCGATCGCCCTCGACGAGCGCCGGCAGATCGCCGCGGAAGCGGGCCAGTACACGCGCGTCGCCCGGCACCACCTTGACGACCTTCTGGAAGCGGGCGCGGGTCAGCCGCTCGGTCATCCCGACCTGGAATCCGTCGAAGATCGGATGACCGGCCACCGCCGGCACCAGGCGGAACGACTCGTCGTCGGGGACCTCGACCACACGCGCGATCTTGACCGGCAGGAACGGCTCGAGCAGACGATCGTTGTAGAAGCGCAGATCGCTGCGGACGCTCGGGAAGATCAGGAGCCCGCCGCCGTCGCGGACGAAGGTCTTGAGCAGCTCGAGACCGTTCTGGTCGAGCCGCGCCAGCCCGGCGATGACGACGACCCGCAGGTCGGCGAGCTGCGCGCGGTTCAGGTCCGGCGCCGACAGCGCGCGGGCGGCGAACGGCCCGACGCCCTCGGCCGGGTCGAGGGCCAGCTGGACGAAGGCCGCCGCGCGCGCCGAGGCCGGGTCCGCATCGGCCAGGACGCCGACCGGCAGGCGCTCGTCCTGGCCGATGACGAAGTAGCGGCTGTCGTCGATGGCCAGCGCGTCCTCGGGGATGTGGACCTTCCCCCAGGCCAGCGCCTCGCCGCGCGCCAGCCCGGCCGGCAGGTCGAGACGCGCCCGCGCGGTACCGCCCGGCGGCAGGTCGACGAAGCTCTCGCCGACCTCGTTGCCCCCGATCTCCGCCTTGACCGGCAGGCTGCGCAGCACCTCGCGGCTGTGGTTGGCAAGCACCACCTCGAGCTCGAGACCGCCGGCGTCGGCCAGCTGGCGCCGCGCACGCACCTCGCGGATGGCGACGTTGTCGAGCTCCTGCGACTCTCCCGGTGCGATGACGCAGACCGCGACGTCGGGCGGCAGGTCGACCGGCGTCCGCACCGAGTCGAGCAGCGCCGCCCAGCC
>JASFRE010000122.1:0-9654 GCA_050115055.1 Candidatus Eiseniibacteriota bacterium
CGCCACCTCGTGGACGGTCGGCTGGAGGCGGGTCGCCATGTCGTCGGCTGGGACGGCGCCAACGAGGCGCGCCGCGCGGTGACGGCGGGCGTCTACTTCGCGCGCCTGACCACGGCGCAGGGCGCCTCGGTGGCGCGGATCCCCGTCGTTCACTAGCCGCCGCCAGCCCGCGCGATGGCGTGGTATCATGCCGGCCTCGTGAGAGCTGTCCGACGCCGGCCGGCCGTCCACGCCCCCAAGAGTTGTCCGAGACCCGACGCCGCGGCGGGCCGTGACCCCGGTCGTCAAGCTTGAGAGACCAGACAGACACGACGTCGAGCTGGCGCTGCACGTGACCGCTCGCCCGGTCGGCCGCGCGCCTGGAGGAGAAACGCCCCATGAAGGTCGTGACGCGGGAGGAGCTCCCGAATGCCGTGATCCTGGCGGTCGACGGCAATCTCGAGGGGGGACCGCACGCCGATCAGTTCTACGAAGCGATCCGCAAGGCGGTCGACGCCGGCAAGAAGCACGTGCTCGTCGATCTCGGCCAGGCGAAACGCTCCAACTCCGCTGGCCTCGGCATCCTGATCCGGGGCTACGTGACGATGCAGAATCACGGCGGCTCGCTCCGGGTGTTCAACTGCTCCGAGCACGTCGATCACATGTTCAAGATCACGCGCTTCAACCAGATCATCGAGATCCGCGACAACGAGGCGGAGGCGCGCAAGGGACTGTGACCCCCGGTTGCGCCGTGGGCCGAGTCATGATCGATTCCGATCGCATCCGCTCGCGACTGCGCGGCGCGCTCCTGGGCGCCGTCATCGGCGATGCCTTGATCGGTGCCGGATGCGGGCCGCCGCCGTCCGGCGCGTCGCATCCCGCTCCCGATCGCGTCCCCGGACGCTCGGAGCTGGAAGCGGCACGGGCCGTGCTCGTGGCCCGGCAAGCACCGGCGGGGGAGGGCGCGGCGCCGGATCCCCTGCGCTACTCCGTCTTCGCGCACGAGGCGCTGGTCCTCGCCGAGTTCCTCGTCGAGCTCGGTCCGCTGCCGGACGATCTGGAGCGGCTCGCACCGGAGCCCGAGGCGATCGCCAGCTTTCTCGCCGCGCGGCGGGACCGATCGCGCGGCGCCGGCGACGGGTCGCTGCCGGTGCTCGACCGCATCGCGGCCGGTGGCGCCTGGGACGACGCCCTGGGGGTGGTCGACCGAGAGGTGGCCGCCCGCGTCGGCGCGGCGGCGCGCGTGACGCCGGTCGCCGCCTACCTGCACGACCGGCCCGAGCACCTGCACCGGCTGGCCGAGTCCACCGCCCTCGCGACCCATCCACAACCGGGCGGGATCGACGGCGCCGTCATCCTGGCGCAGTCGCTCAGCCTGTTGACGACCGTCGGTCTGAGCGGCGCGCGGCTCGAGCCGGTCTACTTCTTCCGTGCCCTGGTGGCACGCATCATGGCGCACGGCTCGGGCGAGTCGCTGCTCGAGAAGGTGGGCGCCGCCTGCGATGCGGCCGCCACGCGGGCACCGGTCGGCGTCCTGCGCGACGAGATC
Source organism: Candidatus Eiseniibacteriota bacterium (assembly GCA_050115055.1). Lineage (GTDB taxonomy): Bacteria > Eisenbacteria > RBG-16-71-46 > CAVPCR01 > CBDCWB01 > JASFRE01. The sequence goes on from JASFRE010000122.1 coordinate 1,529, forward strand.
GGCAATGGCCTGGCGTCCGTCGAGGCGGTGCCGGCGGCGATCGGCCTGGTGCTCCGCGCGGCTGGCGAGCCGGCGGCGGCGCTCGGCCTCGCCGTCATGCTCGGTGGGGAGCACGCCGCGATCGGCTGCATGGTCGGGGCGCTGGTCGGAGCCTACGCCGGCGAGGAGGCGCTGCCGGCGGTGCTCGTGGAGGGCCTCGACCGCGATGCCGGCGCCACCGCGCGGGCGCGGAGCCTGGCGGACCGGCTGGTGGCCTTGCGCGGCGGCCGCGCAGCGGTGTCCTGAGGGGCGGCACGGGACGGGGCAGACGGCGCAGGCGACGGGGGCAGATGACCGCATGGCGTCGGTCGGCCCCGGGAAGGGCCCCATGCATGTCGCTCAACTTGTTGCAAAATAAGGTGATATGCCGTTTGCCCCACTGTCCCGGCCTGGCACGCAGTCTGCAAGGTCCCACCGTGCAACCTGCGCGTGGCCTCGCGGGTGATGTGCCCCCACGCCGGGATCCAGTCTCTCGTGTTCCCCTTCGTCGGCAGGCCCTCTGCCCGACCCCCCGCGGCCGCCACGCACCGGGCCACCCCCGCCCAGCAGCTCGCCGCTGCGCTTCGCGGACCCACCGCGCAACTCGAGGACGACCATGAAACGACACACACGTGCCTTGCTGATCACTACGCTGGCCGCGCTCTGCGTCGCCATCCTGCCGAGCCTGTCGGCGGCGAGCAGCCGCGACGTGATGCTCGAGGACCTCCGCACCACGGAGGTCCAGGACGATCTCTACCACCGTGGCGAGCGCCCGGGAAAGGTCGTGCGGGTGGTGCCGTGGATCGACGAGGATGGCGATTACTCGGTGCTGGCCATCACCGAGGTCGGCTGGGTCTACCAGGCGGCCGGTGACCCGTCCGAGTGGGTGCTGATCGGACGCATCTTCGACGTCGGCTGTGCCCGCAGTGCGTCGCCCCTCATGCACTGAGACCGGTCCGGAACGCGGATTCCTAGACGACACGGCGTTCGCTGCCGCCCGGCGGCCGTCGCCATACCGTCGTCCCCGGTGGCCGGCCGCGGCGCGCCGTGACTGCCGCGGCGTGACCGCCGCGGCGCGACCGCCGCGGCGCGTCGGGAGAACGCCTCGACGGACACACCTCACGGGGCCCATGCTAGACTGCCGCCCGAGCGTCGGTCCCCGGTCGAGAGCTCGAGCCGCGTCGCACCGCGGCGGATGGTGTGCCCGTGCATCGGATCCGTAAGAGCCTGCGTGCGCCGCTCACGGTGATCGCGGCGGCTCTGTGTCTCTACCTCGTGACGCTCTGTCCGACGGTCTACGTCTCCGGCACCGGCGAGAACATCACCGCCTGCGCCACCCTCGGCGTCCCGCATCCGCCCGGCTTTCCACTCTTCTGCCTGCTGGCGCGGCTCTTCGTGGTCGCGCTGCCGGTCTCGCCGGCGCTGGCCGTCAACGTCTGCGCCGCGACCTGCATGGCCCTCGCCGCCGGAGTGCTGGCGTGGACGGTCGCGCGCTGGAGCGGCCGGCAGCTCGGCGGCCTGGTTGCCGGGCTGCTGTTCGTCGTGGCGCGCACCCCGTGGAGCCAGGCGGTGATCGGCGAGGTCTACGGTCTGAGCGCCCTGCTCCTCACCGTCCAGCTGGCGCTGCTCCTGGCCTGGCGCGGAACGCTCCGACTCGAACTCGGCGCCCGTGACCGGGCGCGGGCGCTCCTCCTCTTCGGCCTGGCGCTCGGGGTCGGCATCAGCGTGCACCCCCTTGACGCCCTCATGGTGCCCGGCTACGTGGCGCTTTACGTGACCGCGCCCGGGCGTCGCTGGCGGCCCCGGCAGCTCACCGCGGCTGCCCTGCTGGCACTCCTCGGCGCGAGCCTGCACCTCTACACGCCGCTCCGCTCGGCCCTCGACCCGTTCCTCGACTGGGGCAATCCGGAGGGGGGGCGGGCGCTCGTCGACTACCTGACCGCCAGCCAGTATCGCGGCCGGATGTTCTCGCTCGGCGCGACCGAGATCGCCGGCAATCTCGGCCGACTCGCGACGCTCCTGGTCGAGCAGTGGACGCTGATCGGGCTCGTGCCGGTCGTCGCCGGCATCGTGGCGCTGGTCGCACGCGCCCGCCGCGTCGCCCTTGCCCTCGGCCTGATGGCGCTCCTCGACGTCGTCTACGCAGTGAATTACGACATCCCGTGGGAAATCGAGGTCTACTACATCCCGCTGGTGCTGCTCCTGGCGCTGGCGACCGGTCTGCTCGCAGCCGTGCTCGACGGCAGGCAGCGGATGCTGCTCCTCGGATGGACGTTGCTGGTCGTGTCCCTCTCCATCCGGGCCCACGGCGCAGAGGCCGGGCGGCGCGGCGTCGACCTGGTCGAGCGCTACGGGCGGGACATCCTCGACACGCTCCCGGCAGGAGCGGCACTCATCACGCCGCCCACCAACCCGACCTTCGTCCTGCTCTACCTGCAGGGGGTGGAGCACGCGCGCCCCGACGTCCAGGTCTACGTCGCCGGCGGTCGCGGTCTGTCGCGGCTCGGGGAGGCGCTGGAGGGAGGCGCGGGCACCGCGGTCACCCCATTGCAGCTGGCGCGGCGTGGCGGGCACCCCCTCTACTACGCGGCCCGCGATCCGCTGGACGACCTGCCGGGGTACACCCTGCGGGCCGACGGACCGATCTACCGGGCAGTCCCGGCGCACGAGCTGCACGGCGACGCACCGCCGCCGGGTGCCGCGGACCGGGACCGGGATCGCCCGGCGACCGCGCCGCGGGACCCGGCGTCCCCGGCGCCGATGCGCTTCGATCCGGCGGAGGTCGACGCCGCGGACGACTTCCGGCTACGTCTCATCGCGGCCCGCTACCTCCTGGTGCGCTCCGACCACGCCGTCGAGCGTGGCGACGGCGCCGCCGCCGCCGCCGCGCGTGACGCGGCGCGTCGAGTGGCCGGCGATCGCGCCGAGGTACTCGGGGCGCTGGCGCTGCGCGCCGCCGCCGAGGGCGATACGGCGCAGGCGATCACCGACTACGAGGCGGCGCTGGCGCGGCGCGAGGATGCGGTGCTCGTCAACCGCCTGGGGCGTCTGCGGCATGCGAGCGGCGACCTGGCGGGCGCGGAGCGCGCGTTCCGTCGGGCGATCGCGATCGAGCCGGAGCTGGCGGTGGCCCACTCGAATCTCGGGGCGCTGCTCGGCAGCCAGGGTGAGATGGCCGAGGCGGCCCGCGTCCTGGAGACCGCCGTCGCTCTCGATCCGCTGTCGGTGATGGCGCTCAACAACCTGGCGATGGCGCGCCTCGGACTGCGCGATCGGGAGGCGGCCGCCGTTGCCCTGCGACGCTCGCTGGCGCTCGACCCGGCGCAGCCGCGCGTCCGCGCCCTGCTGGCGAAGATCGAGCGCTGAGTGCCGGTGACGGGGCCCCGCAGACCGATCGACCCGCCGGGCAGCGGGCCGGGGGACGCCGGGCGCGGCGGACGACGGGCCTGGCCGCTGCGCAACGGCCGGTTTCTGGTAGGATGACGAACGGTCGCACGACGCGGCGGCACGCCCCGCGTCGCTGCGCGCGTGACCGGGCGAATGCCGGCCCGCGTCACCGAGAGTGATCATGTCGCAGCCCACGCCCACATCCCGAGCCGGAGGCGCCCCGCGTCGCGTGCATCGCTCGACGCTCGCCGGGACCTGGTATCCGGGCTCCGGAGGGGCGCTGCGCACACTGGTGGATGACGCGCTCGAGGAGGCGCGTCAGGCGCCGCCCGTGACCTCGGCACTGGCGCGCGGCGGGCGCGTGCGCGGGCTCGTCCTGCCGCATGCCGGACTCCGCTGGTCCGGCACCATCGCGGCGCGCGGCTGCGCCCTGCTCGAGCAGGAACCGGTATCGCGTGTCATCCTGCTCGGAACCGCGCACCGGCTCCGGTTCCGTGGGTTGTCACTGCACGCGGTCGATGCCATCGAGACCCCGCTCGGACAGCTGCCGGTCGACTCGGACGCCGTCGACGCGTTGCTCGCGGAGCCCGATTTCGACCACATCGAGGCGGCGCACGACGGCGAGCACTCCATCGAGATCGAGCTGCCGCTCCTGCAGGCGCTGGCCGCGTCCCCGACCCTGCGCCTGGTCCCGGCGCTGGTCTCGGAGCTCGACGCGGATGCCCTCGATCGAGCGGCGACGGCGCTGGGGCGTCTCATCGACCCGGAGACGGTGGTGATCGCCAGCTCCGACCTGACGCACTTCGGCGACGCCTTCGGGTACCGTCCCTTCGCGATCGACGACGTGATCGGCGAGCGGCTGCGCGAACTGGACATGGGGGCGATCGACCGGCTGCTGGCGCTCGACCGGACCGGCTTCGAGGACTACTGTGCGCGCACCGGGGTCACGATCTGCGGTGTGCAGCCGCTCCGATTGCTGGTCGAGCTCATGCGTCGCCGCGAGCCGGCGGTCGAGGGCACGCTGCTCGGCTACACGACCTCGGCGGCGCTGGCCGGCGAGGACTACGCCCACTCGGTGAGCTACGCATCGGTCGTCTACCGCGACGCCGGCACCGGCCATCTGGACGCCGCGGCGGCCCGGACGCTGCTGCGCCTGGCGCGGCGCACGCTGGAGCTGGCGGCACCGGCCCCGCATCGCTTCGAGCCGGATCAGCTGTCCCTGCCGGCGACACCGGAGTTTCGTGAGCGACGGGCGGTCTTCGTGACGCTGCACATCGACGGCGAACTGCGCGGCTGCATCGGCACGACGGTGGCGACCCGCCCGCTGGCGGCGGCCGTGGTCAGCTCGGCCTGGGCCGCCGCCTTCGACGACCCGCGCTTCCCGCCGCTCGCGCCCGACGAGGTACCGCGGGTCGAGATCGAGATCTCGGTGCTGACGCCGCTCGAGACCGTGGAGCGGCCCGAGGAGATCGTCGCCGGTCGCGACGGGGTGCTGATCGAGCACGCGGGTCACCGGGGAGTGTTCCTGCCGCAGGTCGCGGCCGAGCAGGGCTGGGACCGCCGGACGTTGCTCGAGCGCCTGGCCATCAAGGCGGGACTCGAGCCCTCGAGCTGGATCACCGGGGCCGCCTACCGGCGGTTTCAGGTGCAGACGCTCGAGGAGCGGGCGGCGGAGATGACGCGCGGCGCGGACGAGGCGCACGGCGCGGACGAGGTGCACGGCGCGGACGAGGTGCACGGCGCGGACGAGGCGCACGGCGCGGACGCGTCCCGGGGGCCGGAGCGGACCCCGGGCGGCGGCTGCGGAAGGAGCGAACCGACGACATGAACTACCCGGTCTGGGAGCTGGAGCTGGGCGGCGGCCTGCTGATCGCCGTGGTCTCCATCCTCCACGTCTTCGTCTCTCACTTCGCGATCGGCGGCGGGCTCTTTCTCGTCATCACCGAGCACCTCGCCCGCCGCCGTGACGATGCGCACCTCATCCGCTACCTCGTCACCCACAGCCGCTTCTTCGCCCTCCTGACGCTGGTCTTCGGCGCGGTCACCGGGGTCGGCATCTGGTTCTCGATCGGCCTGGTGAGTCCCGCCGCCACCAGCTCGCTCATCCACATCTTCGTCTGGGGATGGGCGATCGAGTGGGTCTTCTTCCTGGTCGAGATCGCCGCCGCGATCGTCTACTACACGACCTGGCGGCGGATCCCGGCGTCGCGCCACCTGGCTGTTGGCTGGGTCTACTTCGTCGCCGCCTTCCTGTCCCTGGTGGTGATCAACGGCATCCTCTCCTTCATGCTGACCCCCGGTGGCTGGCTCGAGACACGCAGCCTCGCAGCGGCGTTCTGGAACCCGACCTACTGGCCATCGCTCGTCGCGCGCACCATGATCTGCGTCGCCCTGGCCGGTATCTACGCGCTGGTGACCGGGGTCCGGATCAAGCACGATGCGACGCGTCGCTGGCTCCTGCGCTACGCCGGCGTCTGGGCGCTCGCGGGGAGCCTGGGGGCGGCCGGCGCGCTCGCCTGGTACCACGGTGCCGTGCCGGCCGGGACCGCCGCACTGCTGGCCGGCGCGCAGCCGGTGGCGGCGCGGGCGATGTCGGTCCTCACGTGGAGCGGGCTGGCGGTCGTGATCCTCTCCCTGGTGCCGGTCCTGGCTCCGAAGCACCTCGACATGGGGATGGCGGTGGTGCTGCTCGTCGCCGCGCTGGTCAGCTTCGGCAGCTTCGAGTGGGCGCGCGAGGCGATCCGCAAGCCGTACGTCATCCACGGCTACATGTACGGCAACGGGCTCCTGGTCGACGAGAGCACGGAGCTGGCGGCGAGCGGTGACGGTCTGCTGGCGCACGCCATCTGGGTGCGCAAGGCGACCCCGGCGCCAGGGATGGGTGGCGCCGCCGGCGCCGCCACGCCCCGGGGCGACGCCGCGCCGCTGCCGGTCGATGCCGGCGAGGAGCTCTTCCGCATCGCCTGCCGCACCTGCCACACGGTCGACGGGCACCACGGCCTGCGATCGCGCATGCAGGGGCTCGACGCGCCGTTCATCGAGAGGCTGATCGGTAGCCTCGAGCACCTGCGCGGCAGCATGCCGCCGTTCGCGGGCAACGCGGCCGAGCGCCGCGCTCTCGCCCGCTTCCTGGTGGCGCAGACCGATCCGCACCAGGGGATGGTCGATGGTGCCGAGGTGTACGCGAAGCGCTGCGGGGTCTGCCACCAGCGTGGTGGAGCCGCTGGTCTCGAGAGCGCCCTGGAGGGCAATGGGCGCGATGACCTCCTCGAGATGCTCGGGTACCTGACCGACCTCGACGAGCGCATGCCGCCATGGAGCGGCAGCGATACGGACGCCCAGCGCCTGGTCGATCACATCCTGTCCTGGTACCCGGCGGCGGAGGAGGAGTGAGATGCTCGTGCCGATGACCCAGATCCCGCGCCCCGACGTGCTGCCGCTCCCGGCGCCGGTCTGGCTGCTCGAGTTCCTGCTGCTCCTGACGTTCGTGGCGCACGTGGTGCCGATGAACTTCCTGTTCGGCGGCAGCCTGCTGGCGGCGGTGAGCCATTCGCGTGGTGCCGGCGAGCCGCGCCACCGGGAGCTGGCGCGCCGCATCGCGCAGGCGATGCCGGTGGTGATCGCCTTCGCGATCACCCTGGGGATCGCACCACTGCTCTTCCTGCAGACGCTGTACGGCCACCTGTTCTACAGCTCGTCGATCCTCGTCGCGCGGGCCTGGTTCCTGGTCATCCCGCTGGTCATCGTCGGCTACTACGGCGCCTACTGGATGCGCTTCCGGTGGGATGATCTCGGCGGCCTGCGGACCGGGCTTGCCTGGCTGCTGGCGCTCGTCTTCGCCGGCGTCGCCTTCATCTACTCGAACAACCTGTCGCTCCTCATGCGGCCCGAGAGCTGGCCGGCGCACTACCTGGCCGATCCTGGCGGTGGGCGCCTCAACCTGTCGGATCCGAGCCTCTACCCGCGCTACCTGCACATGGTCATGGGTGCCCTGGCGGTGGCCAGCGTCTGGACGATGTGGATCGGCGTGCGGCGCCGGACCGCGGATCCGGAGTGGTCCAAGTGGGCGGTGGCGCGCGGCGCCAGGCTGTTCGTCGGTGTGACGCTCGTCAACCTGCTGGTCGGTGGCTGGTTCCTGTTCGCGTTGCCGCGCGAAGTCACCCTCCTGTTCATGGGGCGGGGGGCATTGCCGACCGCGCTGCTGCTCGGCGGGCTGACCTGCGCCATGGCGGCGGTCGGTGTCATCTGGCAGGCGGGGCGCGCGCCGCGGCCGCTGCCGCTCGTCGTCGCCGGCAGCGCGCTCCTGCTGGCCGCCATCGGCTTCATGGCGGTGATCCGGCACACGGTGCGCAAGGTGATGCTCGCCCCCTTCTTCCGGCTCGACGAGCTCGCCGTCGAGCCGCAGTGGGGCGTCTTCGCCGTCTTCGGTGTGCTGCTGCTGATCGGTCTCGCGGTCGTCGCCTGGCTCGTCGTCACCGCCCACCACGCCACTCCCGAGCGCGGCTGACACGGCTGGCCGCATCGCGTGATCGGGACGGCGAGCACCGGGCGCTGCGCGTGGCGCGGGCGCCGTGCCGCTCAGCGTCGCGCGATGACGTGATAGCTCTGCGCCGACAGCGAGTAGACCTCGGCCTCGCCGATGATCCGCGTCGTGCCGCGTGAACACTCCGGGTGCTGCCGATCGCGCCACGGCGCCACGCCGCCTAGCACGAGGTCAACCC
>JASFRE010000123.1:0-9651 GCA_050115055.1 Candidatus Eiseniibacteriota bacterium
GATCGGATCGAGGAGCGGCTCGCCGTGCGGTCCGACCTCCGGGCAGTCCATGGGCGGCATCTCGGGATTGAACGGGTCGAAGCAGCTGAAGCCCTCGCGGATCACCCAGCCGTAGTTGCCGCCAAGCTCGACGAGATCGATCTCCTCGAAGAGGTTCTGACCCACGTCGGCTACCCACAGCGCACCGTCACCGCCGGGGCCGTCGTCGAAAGAGTGCTTGAAGGGGTTCCGGAAACCGTAGGCGTAGATCTCGTCGACACCGGTCACGTTGGCGAACGGATTGTCGGGCGGGATCCCGTACGGCAGGGGCGGCTCCTCGCGATCGACGTCGATCCTGAGCATGGAGCCCAGCGCGGTCTCGATGTTCTGACCGTTGCCGATCGGTCCGTGGGTCGGCGGATCCTCGTGCAGCCCGTCGTTGGCGCCGCCACCGTCGCCGAGCCCGAAGTAGAGCAGGCCGTCGGGACCGAAGGCGATGTCGCCGGCGTTGTGGTTGAACTGCGGCTCGTCGACGGTGAAGAGGATGCGCTCCGAGTTCGGATCGGCCTGGTTCGGATCCCCGGGCGACACCGCGTACTCGGCGAGCACCTCCATGTGACAACCGCGCGAGGTATCGAAGCACGGCTCGCCCGGCGCGCCGTCGCGCGGCGCTGCGTACCGCACGAAGAACCTGCCGTTCATCGTGTAGTCCGGGTGGAAGGCGAGCCCGAGGAGCCCGCGCTCGTCGTAGAAGGTGTTGAGCTCGGGCAGCTTGTCGGCGATGTCGAGAAACGGCGTCGGCAGCAGCACGCCGTTGTCGACGATCCGGATCTGCCCGCTCTGCTCGACGATGAACAGCCGCCCGGAGCCGTCGCCGGCGTGGGTCACACCCACCGGCGCGACCAGGCCCGAGGCCACGGTCTCCAGCTCGACGGTGAAGCCGCCCGGGAGAATCTGGGCCATGCACGGCACCGCCGCGAGCAGCGCCAGGGTCGCGACGATCAGCGAGGGCAGCATCGGCCCCGAGAGCGGTCGTACGGGGCGATCGGAACGCACGGGGCGTTCGGAGGTCGGTCGAGCGCGGCGGGGCGCCAGGGCTGTCGCCATCCGCCGGGCATCTGCCCGGTGGTCGCAGTGGATCATGGTCTGGAGCTCCTTGCGTCGTGGGACGGTCAGGACCGTCGGGCTCGATACGATCCGCACCGCCGAGCGCTGTCGCCCGCCATACGTTGCGGAAGCCGCGAGCGTGCTCGCGCGAGCCCGGGGCCGGCGTGCCGTGCCCTGGATGGGGAGGGCTCTTGACCCGCAGACGGATCACGGGGGGTTTTGAGACACGGAATCAACCCGCCGCGGAGCGCCGTCGCGCATCACCGAGCGCCGTCGCGCATCACCGAGCGCCGTCGCGCATCACGAAGCGCCGCCGCGCATCACGAAGCGCCGCCGGCCCCGGCGCGCGCCGCCACCGCCCGCAGCATGCCGGCGAACACCCTGGCGTGCAGCGGATAGATGCCGTACCAGTAGAGCAGGTCGCCCAGACCGACCGGGTCGAAGCCGGCCGTCTGGTGGATCTCCGAGCCGTCGCCGCACGGCTCGACCTCGAACTCGAGCCAGGCGCGGCCGGGGAGCTTCATCTCGGCCACCAGGCGCAGGCGACGATGGGGCTCGATGGCCTCGACGCGCCAGAAGTCGAGCGCGTCGTCGACCGAGAGCTCGTCGGGATCACGACGGCCGCGCCGCATGCCGACGCCGCCGACCAGGAGGTCGAGGAAGCCGCGCAGGCGCCACCGCCAGCTGGCGTAGTACCAGCCGCGCTGTCCGCCGAGCTGGCGGATGGGCGTGGAGGCCTGTGCCGGCGGCACCGGGACGCGCGCCGTGCGCGAGTCGACCAGCCGGCCGCCGAACTCCCCCCCCAGCTGCGCGGATGTCCGCCCGAGGAGATCGCGTCCGACCAGCGCGTCATGGCCAAGCGCCGGTCCTCGTTGTGCATGGTGCGATCGATCGCCGCCCGCAGGTCCATGGGCCTGACATCGAAACGCTGCAGCGCATCGTCACGGGTGACGACGTCCTCGATGGCGATCGGCTGCGCCTGCACCTGCACCCACCTGGGACAGATCATGACCGGCAGTCGTTCGACGAGCGCGCGGATGAGCTCGAAGGACAGGCTGCCGGAACCGAGGATGATCGAGGCGCGCAGCTCGACGACCGGGACGCCCGCCGCGCGAAGCGCCTCACCGGTCTGCTGCCGGCTGCGGAGATGCGGCGACAGCCGCTCGCGGCTGGCACCCAGGCCACCGGGGTAGATGATGCGACGCACTCCGGCGCGATGCGCCGCCGCGGCGAAGCCGGCTGCCGCCCGGCGGTCCAGGTCCTCGAAGTCGCCGCTCGAGCCCATCGAGTGGACCAGGTAGTAGGCGACCTCGATCCCCTGCATGGCGGCGTCGAGCGACTCGGGGACCAGGCAGTCGTTGGCCACCACCTCGGTGTCAGGTCCGACCCGCCGGGCCAGGAACTCCGGCCGGCGGGCCAGGCAGCGCACGCGATGACCGGCGGCCTCGAGCGCCGGCAGCAGGCGGCCGCCGACGTAGCCGGTGGCACCGGTCAGCAGAACGCTGGACTCACGCGACATGCCGCCCTCCTCTCGCTGGCGTTCGCCAGGGGACGTCGCCCGGCGAGGCTGGCGAGATGCGCGACCGGTCGCCGAGGCGAGCGGCCGCGGCGTCCCCGCAGGCGATGGCGACTCGAGCACGTCGTCTGGGGATCGGGCCGGCGGCGAGGCGTTGCGGGCCGGGAACGAGACGACGCCGGGGTGCCACGCATGGGCACCCCGGCGTCCGTCCTCGCGGCGAGGCGCGGCGCGCCTCGACCGGCGTCGCGCGCCGCCGCACGGTGTCGCGAGCTACCTGACGATCGCGATCTTCTGCACGAGCTCGCCGCTCGTTGCACTCAGGCGCACGAAGTAGACGCCCGAGGCCAGCAGCCGGCCGCGCTGGTCACGACCATCCCAGAGGATCTCGTGATGGCCGGCGAGGTGGCGGCGATCGGCGAGCTGCCGGACGGCACGGCCGGTCGCGTCGTAGACCGCGACGCGCGCCCGCTGCGCCGCAGGTAGATCGAACTCGATCGTGGCGCGGTCGGTCGCGTAGCTGTAGCGCACGCTCATCGCCATGACCGGGGCCGGGGCCGGGGTCGGCGACACGCCGATCGTCGTCGACGCCGCCACCGGCACCATCTCGGTCATGCCGCCCTCGAGCATGCCCTCGAGATCGGTGACGCCGACGCGGGCGACCGGCGCGTAGCCGGCCGGTGTCCAGCCGTAGCCGAGCTCGATGTCGACCTCGACGTCGGTGCCGCGCTCGGCGTCCCAGATGCGCTCGGCGATCGCCCGCACGACCTCATCGCGAACGGACGTCTCGAGGTCGGGAACCAGCCGGAACTGGCGCCACTTGATCTGGACGCGAGCCGGGTCGCCGAGATTCGACACGGCGATCCGCGCCCGCGACCCGAAGACCGGATAGTCGTTGATCATTCGCGGCAGCGTCACCAGGCGCTCGACCTCGAGATCGTCCTCCGCACCGGAGGCGGTGTCGAAGCCCATCTCCATGACGGTGTCGACCTGCGGGCTCCCCATCTCCGGGTTGGGCAGGTTGAGCGCCCCCACGACGTCCCAGAGCACGTTGAGCGCCTCGAGCTCGGACACCACGCGATGCGGGAACGCGTTGTAGTCGAACTCCCGTTCCTGGTTGATGTAGCGCATGTAGTCACGGCTGTAGTCGAGCCGTACGAAACGCGTGCTCAGACTCTCGGGCTCGTCGAAGGCGATCCACATGTCGCCCTCGAAGAGGATGGTGTTCGGCGGGTCATCGCCGACCGCGGCCGCGACCCCCTCGACGGTGACGTCCGCGAACCAGTCGGGTCCCGGGTCGACGTCGACCATGCCCGGGTCCAGCGGCGGCAGCTCGACCTCGACCTGCGCGATGTAATCGTCGAGTGTGCTGCCCCCGGGAACGTCCGGGACGATGCGCTCCACATCGACCTCGGCGTTGCAGCTCGACGACGCGCCACCGTTGTCGGTGATCCGGAGGGTCACCGTGAAGATGCCGGCCGTGCCGTAGGTGTGGACCGGCTGTGGCCCGCTGGCGCTGGCGCCGTCGCCGAACAGCCAGACGTAGCTCACCACCGTGCCGTCGGGGTCGCTGGAGCCGGTGCCGTCGAACTGGATCGCCTCGCCATCCTGGACGAGGTAGGGCCCACCCGCCTCGCAGACGGGAGGCTGGTTCTGTGCACTGACCTGCGGCGCCACGAGGACGAGTCCCAGCGCGGCCACCAGGACGACGAGACCGGCGGGCCAACCGGCGGGCGGGCCAGCGGGCCGGTCGGCGGCGCACCGCGCCGCGTGCGATCGTGCTGTCGGTCGGACTCTCATAGCGCCCCCTTCCCCTTCGGATCGCAGCCCTGGATGTAGCGAACCCGGTGGTTGCGGGGCGTCCCGAGACCGGGTGGGTCGCTGAAAACCAAGTTGTAGCGCTCGAAGCTCATGCGAATGGAGCTGTCAGCGGAGTTGGAACCGACGTTTCGCGCCACTGGGCACTGATCGTAGCCGTTGCTGGCGTTGTTGTCGTACATGTTGTCGAGCCAGGCGCTCGAGATGCTGGTCCAGAAGGCGTCGTCGGCGAAGTCGCGATAGTCGCCGACGCGACCGGAGCCGATCCACATGATGCCGTGGAAGCCGTCGATCTGATGGGCGCCGTCGAAGCTGCCGTTCCACTCGCTCCACCAGTCCTGCGAGTCCATGCTGAAGCAGGACGAGAGATGCAAGAACTCGAGATCGAAGTCGCCGAACTGCATGTGCCGCTGGTAGGAGTTGCAGTTGCCGCTGCCGGATTCGTCGACGCGGACGCGCGCCAGCCAGCGGCCGTTCACCGAGTAATCGATGCCGTGCAGGCCGATCATGTAGGCGTCGGCTGCATCCGGGCGCCCGTAGGCCGCATCGTTGCCCCAGGACACGACGCTGGCATCGGTGAAGTCGCTGTCGACGATCGCGCCGTTGATCTTCGAGCCGCGGCGCCCATAGGCCTGGGGGCCATGGCCGAAGATGTAGGATCCATCGGTGATCGCGTCGTACCACTCGATCACCATGTTGTCCCACCAGTAACGCGTTCCCCCCGAACACTGGGCGTTCCACACGGTGATCACCCGGCACGATGCATCGGCCGCCAGGGCGCCGTCCGGTTGCACGACGACCATCATGAGCAGCAACGCCGGCAGACAGGCTGCCGGCGGGATGCTTCGTCGAGACATGATGTTCCTCCTGAGCTGGGACTGTCGAATCGCCAGGATGGACGGTTCCGACGGGGGGCGGAAGCGCGGCGCCGCGCGGGTCGGCCCGCCGGCCGGCTGTGAGCCGGCTCACTTCACGAGTATACTGGCGGCGTCGCCCGTCTGGCTGCGCCGCTCAAACGTAATGCGCCTTACGCCATGCCGGCCATGGATCAGTCCCCAGGGACCGGTGCGCCGGCCCGCGACCACTGCGGTGCGAGCAGGCACCTGTGAGGCGCCTCTCACCCTAATGACTCGCAAAGCGGGGTCGTGACCCGACAGTTTTTTTGCGTGGCGCCCCTGGCGCGACGTGGAGGGAGCACCCGGCTCGATGGCGCAGACCGAGGAGATTCGACGCCTGCTGGACGGCGTGCGTGATGGCCGGGACGGCGATCGCGATCGCCTGTTCGAGCTGCTCTACGAGGACCTCCGGCGCGTCGCCCACCACCATCTGCGGCGTCACCCGGCGGCGACGCTCGGCACGACCGCCATGGTCCACGAGGCCTACCTGCGTCTGGTCGGTCCGGGCGCCGCAGCGTGGCAGGACCGCGCCCACTTCCTCGCCGTCGCCGCGCGCGCCATGCGCTTCGTCCTGGTGGATGGCGCGCGGCGCCGGCTGGCGCAGAAGCGCGGCGGCGGCGCCGAGCGCATCACCATCGAGGAGCACCACCTGCGCGAGGAGCCGGTCGTGCTCGAGGTGCTAGCGCTCGACGAGGCGCTCGTGAAGCTCGGCGAGCGCAACGAGCGTCTCGCCCGGCTGGTGGAGCTGCGGTTCTTCGCCGACCTGACCGCCCAGGAGACCGCCGAGATTCTCGGCGTAAGCGAGCGTACCGTCGAGCGCGACTGGCGGCTGGCACGATCGATCCTGCACCGCTGGCTCAGGGAGGGCGACGGCTAGCCTGGCTCACGGAGGGCGACGGCTAGCGCCCTGGCCGGTCGGCAGCAGCCGACCCGAGCGCCTCGATCTCCTCCATGACCGCCCGCGTCAGCTCGTGCTCGGGGCCGAGCGCCTCCAGCCGGATGGCGTGGGCCTCGCGCAGGTACCGCGCCGCCTCGTCGCGCTTGCCGAGCTCCTGACAGGCGTGGGCCAGCGACAGGAGCGGGTAGGCGACCTCGGGATGGTGCTCGCCGCGCAGCGCCCGCGCCATCTCCAGCGCCTCGCGCGCCTGCTGCTCCGCCTCGGCCGCGCGCCCGCGCACCAGGAGGTTGTCCGCCCGGTTGCAGTAGGGGGCGAGCAGTGCCGGATGGCGCGTCCCCAGGTGGTGCTGCATGATGCGGATCGACTCGTCGATCAGCTCGCCGGCCCCCTCGATGTCCCCCATCCGCGTGCGCGTCACCGAGAGGTTGTTGAGAATCCGCGCCAGGAAGTAGTGGTTCTCGCCCAGGTGACTCCGGACGAGGTCGGCGGCCTCGAGCTGCAACTGCTCCGCCTCCTCAAGCCCGCCGCGTTCGCGCACCGTGCCGGCGAGATTGCTGAGCGCGATCGCCAGCCCGGGATGGCCGGCCGCGCCGTACTCGCGGCGCAGGATGGCGACCGCCTGCCGGCCGACACGCTCCGACTCCTCCAGCTCGCCGCGGTCCTCGAGCAGCTCGCCGAGGCTCGACAGCGCCCGCGCCGTCGCCAGGCCGCCGTCGGGCTCGACGCGTTCGAGGATCTCTAGGGAGCGACGCATGTGGCGCTCCGCCTCGTCGAGCTGCCCGAGCTCGTCCAGCACGACGGCCAGTCCCTGCTGCATAGCCGCCGTGTCCTCGTGCTCGTCGCCGATCGCGGTGCGTGCGATGCGCAGCCCATCGCGCATCACCTGCTCCGCCTCGGCATGACGCCCCTCCTGCAGGTAGGCATCCCCGAGCGCCCCCAGGACGTGCGACATCGCCTGGCCCTCGAGCCCGGCGTCACGGAGGAGATCGAGCGCCTCGTCGAGACGTGCCTCACCGACCTCGAGGCGCCCCTGCCAGAGCGCGTTCGCGGCCATCGAGGTCAGCACGGATGCCTCCTGCTCGGGCTCGCCGAGACGGTGGTAGACGCCGCGCGCCCCGGCCAGGAGCGAGTCGGAGCGCTCGAACTGCGCCAGGCTCGTGAGGACCGTGCCGAGCACGGTGGTGATCTCCGCCCGCACGGCGGGATCGTCGGCGAAGCGTCGCGCCAGCCGCGACGCCCCGCGATCGACCAGCTCGAGCGCCGTCAGCGAGGCGCCCGACTCGAAGGTCGGATCGGCCGCCGAGAAGACCTCGATCAGGTAGTCCTTCACCGCACCGGCACGCCGCGCCTCGAGCTGCGCCCGATCACGCTCGCGCGAGGCGACACCCGCCTGCCATGCGACACCGGCCGCCCCGAGCAGCAGTGCCGCGAGCACCGCCAGGACGGCGGCGGAGACCACGCGGTGCCGGCGTACGAGCTTGCGCAGTCGGTAGCGCACGGTGGCGGGTCTCGCCGTCACCGGCAGCGAGCGACGGTGGCGCTCGAGATCGGCGCGCAGCTCCTCGGCCGATCCGTAGCGGTCTCCCGGCTCCTTGCGCAGCGCGCGCTCGACGATGTTGTCCAGGTCGCCGCGCAGACGGCGCCGGAGCGCCGGCGGCTCCAGTCCGCGACAGCGCGCGATCGCCTCGCCGGAGCCCGGCTCGCCGGCGCCTCCGTCCGGGCGGCTCTTCCAGATCACCGCGCTGGGCGCCGGCGGATCCTCCTCGAGCACCGCGCGCACCATGGCGATCGACCCGGTGCTGTCGCCGTGCGGGTGGCTGCCGGTGAGCAGCTCGTAGAGCAGCACGCCGAGCGCGTAGACGTCGGTGGCGGTCGAGATCGCTTCGCCCCGCAGCTGTTCGGGCGCCGCGTGCGACGGGGTCAGGAACGGGTGCGTCGTCTGGGCGGCGATCGGCTGGCCGGTGATCTCGGGATCGAGCACCTTGGCGATGCCGAAGTCCAGCAGCTTGACGGTACCGCCGGCCGCCACCAGCACGTTGTCCGGTTTCAGGTCACGATGCACGACGAGGTTGCGATGCGCGTGCGCGACGGCGGCGCAGGCCTGCTCGACGAGCTCGAGGCGCGCATCGATGCCGAGCCGGTTGCGGTCGCAGTAGTCGGTGATCCGCTCGCCCTCGACGTACTCCATCGCCAGGTAGACGAGTCCGCCCTCGGTCGTGCCGCCGTCGAGAAAGGCGGCGATGTGCGGATGCCGGAGCCGGGCGAGGATCTGGCGCTCGTGGCGGAAGCGCTCGACGATGGCGGTCCCGGCCGCCGCGTCCCGTCCACCGAGCCCGCCACGCACCAGCTTCAGCGCCACGCGCTGCTCGAACTCGCCGTCGGCACGCTCGGCGAGCAGCACCTCGCCCATCCCGCCACGTCCCAGCTCGCGGAGGACGCGGTACGGACCGATGCGACGTCCGGCAACGGCACCGCCTCCCGGCTGGTGATGGTCGCCGGGCGCCTCGCCGTCGTTCGCCGCGGCGGCGACCGGCGCGGCGCCGGGCGTGCCGTCCTCACCCCTGGCAGGATCGCCCGCGCCAGCGAGCGCGCCGCGCGCGATCCGCTCGACGCCGCCGTCCAGCGGTCCGCCGGCACGCGCGTCCTCGGCCAGGAACGCCTCGACCTGGGCTCGCAGCTCCGGATCGCCGGTCACCAGCTCGTCGAGACGCGCGGCACGCTCGCGCGCCGGGAGCCCCAGGAGCTCGTAGAGGATCTCCTCCAGCCGCTGCCACCGGTCGTGCGTCGCCATCGATCGCTCCACTTCGTGCCTGTCAGCACACGGTCTTCGGGGGGAATCTGGGAGGGGTCTCGAGGGGTCGAATCCAGTATTCTGGGGTGGTCGGAGGAAGTCAACCGTCCATCCGGCCGACGGCACGGACACGCGACTGGCGGACGATGATGCGCACGGGCCGCTTGCACACGTGAAGCAACATCTGAAGCAACATCGAATGCACATCTCGCGCGCGGCGCGAGTCCATGCGGGGCAGCGCAGCGCGCTCCAGGCGATAGCGAGGTGACGATGCGGACCAGAAAGCTCGGAAAGACAGCGCTCGAACTGACCACCGTCGGTCTCGGCACCTGGGCGATCGGCGGCGGCAACTGGTCGTTCGCCTGGGGGCCACAGGACGACGACGCCTCGATCGCCACGATCCGGCGGGCGCTCGACCTGGGGGTCAACTGGGTCGACACCGCACCGGCCTACGGGCTCGGGCACTCGGAGGAGATCGTCGGCCGCGCGATCCGTGGCCGTCGCGACGACGTGATCGTCGCCACCAAGTGCGGGCTGGTCTGGGACGAGGGCAAGCGCGAGGTCTACGGGCGGCTGACCGCCGACAGCGTGCGCAGGGAGATCGATGACAGCCTGCGGCGCCTCGACATCGACGTCATCGACCTCT
>JASFRE010000124.1:0-9649 GCA_050115055.1 Candidatus Eiseniibacteriota bacterium
GAACGTCAGGAACTCGTCCGGCACGCCGCCTGCCGGTCCGACCGACCAGAAGCCGGTCCAGGGAGTCATGACGAGGATGCGCACGATCGCGAGCCTCCGGGTGATCGACGACGGTCGCACGAGGCGCTGCCCGCGATCCGTCCCGCGCTGCACGGCCGCCCGGGCGGCATGATACACGGGAGTGGTGATCGTGCGCCATGCCCCCGGTCGCCGGCGCCGCGCGTCGCTCCGCGTGGGCGACGCCGGGGCCCGGGGCCGGTTGTGGTACTCTCCGCCCGTGCGCCACGCCGCGCTCCGGAGATGATCGGGCGTCGCGTGGCGATCCGGTGCATGCGATCCGGGCGGCCGTCGGGCCGGTCGACCGGTCGATCGGGCGGCCGGTCGTGGAGGACTCATGCGGACCGGCGCTCGACATCCCCGCGGGTGGATCGATGGCGTGGCGATCGGCGTGCTGGTTGCCATGTCCGTGGTCACCGGATGGTCGGTGCTACGGGACGGCTACGCCACCTACCTCGACAACCCGGTCCACATGGCCGAGATCCTCAGCCTCGCCGGGGACGGGAGCACCGGGTGGTCGAGCGTCGCATCGTGCGGTCTGCCGCTCGAGGTCTTCCAGTCCGTCCTGTGGTATGGAGGACTGGCCCGTCTCGTCGCCGCCGGGCTACCGCTCGATCTCCTCTACCCGGTCGTGCTGCTCATCGCCTTCGCCGCGCCGGCCTTGGCGCTGTACGCGGTCGCGCGACGCCGCCTGCCGGTGTTCCCCGCCGCCTGCCTCGCCGCGCTGCTGCTCGCCCAGCGGCCATCGATCGTCGGCATCTCGGCCGCGTTCGGCGGCGTGTTCACCTCGCACCTCGCCGCCGCGGCCTGGATCCTGCTCATCGACCTTCTCGCTCGCGACCGCGCCTCGCTGCGGCGCGCCGCCGGCATCGCGGCGCTGGTCGGCTTCATCGGTCTCACGCACCTCTACGGCATCATCGCCTGCGTCTACCTGTTCGCCGTGCACGCCGCCGTCTGCACGGTGCGGCGTGATGGACGGCGTCTCGCGCGCGATGCGGCCACGGCGCTGCTGGGCGGCCTGGCCTCCTGTGCCTACTGGCTGCCGTTCGCGCTCTACCGCGGGTCGATGGTCGTGCCGCGCTTCGACCTGAGTCCGGCCCAGGTGATCGGCCGGCTGGTGCTGCCCACCGAGATCAACCATCTGCTCGCCAACGACTTCCTGAGCGAGAACGCCCTCGGCTACACCGAGGCGCTGCCGATGCTGCTGCTGGTCGGCCTCGGTCTGGCCGGGGCGTGGCACGTGCTGCGGGGCCGGCGCGACGCGGAGGGACGCGACGCGGGCCTGCTGTACGCCGCGGCCTGCGCCGGGCTCATGCTGCTCATGTTGCTCGTCGTGGTGCCGCTGGTCGAGACCCGCGTGCTCGGTCCGTTCAGCTGGCGCTTCGTCTACTACGTCCGCATCGGTCTGGCGATCTCCGCGATCGCGACGCTGCGCGCCGTCCCCGTCCTGCGCGAACTGGCGCCACGACCGTCGCGGGCCATCGCGGCGGCGCTGCTCGTGGTCCTCTCGGGACTCTGGTGGGGGAGGCCGCTGGCGCTCCAGGTGCCGCCACCCGACGATCCCGAGCTGGCGCAGATCGCCGCGCTCTGGGACTGGCTGGGGACCCATGCCGATGACGACTGGGGCCGGGTCTACGTGCAGGACACCTACGACATGCCGGAGGTCCAGAGCCGCCTGCGACAGTCGCACGTTCTCGCGCTCACCGCGCACCGGACGGGTGTCAGGCAACTCGGCCCCTACTATCGCATGATGCCCTACCAGACCAATCAGTGGACGCTCGGCGACGCCGGCCGTGTGCTCGGACGTCGGGTCACCAGCCGGGAGGAGGCCGCCGCGCTGGCCGAGGGATTCGCACTCACCAACTGCACGCACGTCGTCGTGGCATCGCCCGACCTCGTGCGGCTGTTCGAGGCGTTGCCGCAGTACCGTCTCCTGGTCCGGGCGGGACGCTTCGGTCTCTTCCGGGTGGTCGGTCAGCGCAGCCTGTGGGTCTCCCCGGCGGGTGGCTCGGTGACCGCGCGCGTCGAGGACTACCGGACCGGCCGGATCGCCATCGAGGCGATGGTGCGCGCCTCCGGAGGCGATCTCCTGGTCAAGGAGTCCTTCTACCCGCGCTGGAGGCTGGCGGGGCCCGACGGCGCCTCGCTCGCCGCGCACCCGAGCGGCCTGATGCTGATCACCGGACTCCGCGCCGGCCAGCATGCACTCGATCTCGAGTACCGCTCGCCGCTCCCGGCGCTGTTCCTGGTGGCGGGGCCGGCCTGGTTCCTGATCGCGCTCGGCGGCCTGGCCGGAGCACGCCGCTCGTCCGCGCGCCGCGTCACCGACTCCCGTGCCGGCACGGAAGGGGCATCGACATGACACCGACCCCGACGCTCTCGATCGTCGTCCCGGTCTACAACGAGGAGGCGGTCCTGCCGGCATGCTACGAGCGGCTGTGCCGGGTCGCCGCGTCGCTGCCCCGCGACGCCGACTTCGTGTTCGTGAATGACGGCTCGACCGATGGCACGGCGCGCCTGTTGAAGCGGTACGCGCGCGACGATCCCCGCGTCCGGATCATCACGCTGTCGCGCAACTTCGGGCACCAGATGGCGATCACCGCGGGCATCGACCTCGCCCCGGGCGAGATCGTCGTGCTGCTCGACGCGGACCTGCAGGACCCGCCGGAGCTCATCCCCGAGATGCTGGCGCTCCACGACGCGGGCTTCGACGTGGTCTACGCCCAGCGCCGCAGCCGCGGCGGGGAGTCGCTGTTCAAGAAGGCAACGGCCTGGCTGTTCTACCGTCTCATGCGGCGCACGGTGCAACGCGACCTGCCCGGCGACGTCGGCGACTTCCGCCTGATGGGCTGGCCGGTGGTGCAGGCGCTGCGGCACGTCCCCGAGCGCCACCGCTTCGTGCGCGGGCTGGTGAGCTGGCTGGGTTTCCGCCAGACGGCGATCGAGTTCGATCGCGCGCCGCGCGTGGCCGGCGAGACCCGGTACTCGCTGTGGAAGATGGTCCGCCTCGCCGTGGATGCGGTGACGTCCTTCTCGTATGTGCCGCTCCGGATGGCGACGCTGCTCGGTCTCGTCGTCTGCTGCGCGGTGGGGGCGTACCTGCTCTACAACCTCGTCCTGACCCTCTTCACCGACCGGCTGGTGCGTGGCTGGCTGTCGTTGATCACGGTCAACGTGCTGCTCTGGGGGGTGGTGCTGCTGTTCCTGGGCCTGCTCGGCGAGTACGTGGGGCGCGTCTACGAGGAGGTCAAGCATCGGCCGCTCTACGTGGTCCAGGATCTCGTCAACCTGGCGCCGGGTCCGGAGCGCCCCGCGCGCTCGGGGATCATCGCGCGGGCCGGTGGGATGCCGCCCGCGACGGGCGAGGCGCCGCCCGCGACGGGCGAGGCGCCGCCCGCGACGGGCGAGGCGCCGCCCGCGACGGGTGAGGCGCCGCCCGCGACGGGCGAGGCGCCGCCCGCGACGGGCGATGTGACACGCGGCAACGGGTGAGCGAGCATGCCTGAGCGCGACGACCAGCGGGATGCCCCCGAGACGCGGCGCCGCGAGGCGCGCTTCCATGACGCGTGGGCCGCGGAGCTGGTCGACCCCGCCGCGACTCCCGTGCGCGAGTGTTTCGAGGCGCCCTTTGCGCAGGAGAACCGCTTCATCCTGCGCCTGCTGGGCGATCTCACCGGGTGCAGACTGCTCGACGTCGGCTGCGGCCCCGGCGAGAGCGCGGTCTACTTCGCCCTGCGCGGCGCCCGGGTGACGGCGGCGGACGTCTCCCCGGCCATGCTCGGCCACTGCCAGGCGGTGGCCCGGTATCACGGCACCACGGTGACGACCCTCGAGTCTCCAGCCGAGGCGCTCGCGCTCCCCGACGCCAGCTTCGACGTCGTGTATGCCGCCAACGTCCTCCACCATGTCACCGATCAGGAGCGAGCGCTGGCCGAGTTCCGTCGCGTCCTGGTGCCCGGCGGCATCGTCGTGACCTGGGATCCGCTCGCCTACAACCCGGTCATCAACATCTACCGGCGCATGGCGGACCGGGTCCGCAGCGCCGACGAGGCGCCGCTCGACGTGTCGATCCTGCGCGTCTTCGAGCGCCACTTCACGGGCGTGCGGCACCGGGAGTTCTGGCTGCTCGGCCTGGCGATCTTCCTGAAGTACTACCTCGTGGACCGCGTCCATCCGAACGAGGAGCGCTACTGGCGCCGCATCCTCGGGCCGCACGGCCGCACCACGGTGGGGATCGTCCGGGGCCTCATGGGCGTCGACCGGGCGCTGCTCCGCCTGCCGCTGCTTGGCCGGCTGGCCTGGAACACGGTCATCTGGGGCCGGCGTCCAGACGACACCTGCCCCGGCGCCCCGCCGGTGCCGGCCGCAAGGCCCTCCGCCGGACCCTGAGGCGGGCACTGATCCAGCACTGGCAACGTCAATGACAACAGTCTGTTATGGTCATGATCTGAGGCTGGTTCGAGGCTGCGTGACGACCGAATGGGCTGCAAGCCGCGGCGCGTTGCTCCGTATCTCCTTCATGTATCATTGAAGCGTCGCGCGTGCCGGGGGGTGTGCGGTCACCGTCCGCCCGTCCGCCCGTCCGCCCGTCCGCCCGTCCGTCCGACTCCGCGCCCCGCGGTCCGCGCTGTTCCGCCCTGTTCGGCCCTGTGCCGGAGGTATTGCGATGATCCGCGCCAACCTTCGCTCGCCGGTTCTCGTTCTGGCGGGCGTGTGCCTCCTGTCGATCGCCTGTGTGCTCCTGCTCGCCTCCTGCTCGCCGTCCGCCGGGGACCTGACCGGGGCCGGTGACGACTCCTCGGACGGCGAAGCTGGCGCCTACTTCGCGAGCGATCTCGATCCTGCCGCCGAGACCTTCGTCTTCCGTCGGCTGGACGCGGTGCCGCAGGACCAGGAAGCCGCCCCGGTCGAACTCGTCGGCAGCGATCTGGTCGTCGATCCGGCCACCGAGACGCTGTCGCTCGACGTGGCGCTGCGCAACGCCAGCGATCGTCCACTCTACCCGGCGGCGCTCGTCTACCTGCGTGACTTCACGCCGGCGTCGGTGATCGTGCTCAATCCCGACGGCGTGGACTCGACCATCGCCCCCGGCGAGCCGTCGCAGGTCGCGAGCTACATCTTCGACTACTCCGATCTCCTCGGCGCCGAGGGGTACCTGCCGCCGCGTGGTCAGTCGGGGACCAAGCGCTGGGAGTTCGCCGATCCGGGGCTCGGGGCGTTCTCGTTTGCTGCCCAGGCGCGCTTCGGCCTCGGGGAGCCGGAGGCGTTTCTCGGCGGCACGGCGTTCTGGGATGCCGATGGCGACGGCGTGCGCGATCCGGACGAGCCACCGATCCGGCCGGGGATCGTGCACGTGGCGCAGGATGGCGGTGCCGGGCTGGTGACGGAGGTCGGCGAGGAGGGCGGCTGGCGGGTGCCGATCCGCGAGCCGGGGCTCTACACGGCTCGTTTCCAGATCCCGCTCTACAACGACCGGCTCTGCTTCACGACGCCGTACCCGCTCGAGATCATCATCCCGCCGGGACCCGGTGGCGAGCCGGTCAGCTTCGGCGAGGCGCACTTCGGAGCGCAGCGATGGCCGTGCCAGGGGACGGAGCCGGTCGTCGTGGTGACGGACGCGCCCCGTGACTCGATCGCACAGGATCCCTACGAGCTGCTCGAGATCGCGCTGCGCGAGGACATCCTGTGGCTACGGGTCGGCTTCAGCGGCTGCGCGGCGGATCACCCGTTCACGCTGTACATCTCGCGGGCGTTCATGGAGTCGGAGCCGGTGCAGACCTGGGCCGTCCTGGCGCACGATGATCGCGGGGAGCTCTGCCAGGCCCGCTTCGAGCGCCAGCTGCGCTTCGATCTGGAGCCGCTGCGCGCCGAGTACATCCGGGCCTACGGTGCGCCCGGTCAGGTGCGGCTCAAGCTCTACGACTTCCACGGCGACGAGCACGAGGTGCTGTTCGGCCCGTGATCGGTGGGGCGGGCCGGCTCGCGGCTACTCGACCGACTCGACGCGTACGACGCCGGGCACCTTCTCCTTGAGCAGGCGCTCGATCCCCATGTGCAGCGTGATCCTGGCACCGGGGCAGCCCGAGCACGCCCCGCGGAGGCGTAGCTTGACGACGCCGTCCTCGATGTCGACGAGGTCGACGCCACCGCCATCGGCCGCCAGCATCGGACGGACCTGCTCCAGCACATTCTCGACGTCGGCACGCATGCAGCGCTCCTCCTTCTCGACCCCCGGAGCGCCAAGTCTACACCATCCGGCCGGCGAGCACAGGCCCGGGGCAGCGAGCGTCGCGGCGGTGCGGACCTCGCGGCGACGGTGCGGGGCGCGCCACTGCGGACCCGCGGCGGTCGGCTCGCGGCGCCGGGAGCGCCCCGCCAGGCGGGGAGGTTGGCTTGCACGGACGACACGAACGGGGCGTGGCCGGCGCGCCGCGCGCGGTGCTGCTCGACGCCTACGAGACCCTGATCGCGGTCACCGAGCGCATCGCGCCGTACTCGGAGCTGATCGCCGCCGCCGGGCTGACGGGTGAGGCGGCGCGCGCCGCGGCGCGCTGGCTGCAGACCCACGAGGTCGCGACGCTTCCGGAGGCAGCGGCATCGCTGGCGGGGCAGCTCGGCGGGCGGCCGATCGAGCCGGCGGTGGTCGCGCGCCTCGAAGCCGTCCTCGCCCGGCATCTCGCGTCGTTCGTGCTCGCCGACGGCGCCGCCGCGTGCATCGCCGCACTGCGGGAGCGGGGATTCGCGGTGGCGCTGGTCTCCAACGTCTCGACCCCCTACAAGGAGCCGATCCGCCGACTCGGCATTCCCGCCCTGGTCGACACGCTCGTCCTGTCCTGCGAGGTCGGCGTCGCCAAGCCCGACGCCGGCATCTTCCACCTGGCGCTCGAGCGCCTCGGGGTGGCGCCGGAGGCGGCGGTGATGGTCGGCGACAGCCCCGGGGACGACGTGGCCGGCGCCCGGGCGGCCGGCCTGCACGCCATCCACCTCGATCCGGCCGGCGCCCCGCGACACGCTGCCACCATCACCGGCCTCGCTCAGCTGCCGGATCGGGCGGCGGCGCTCCTGCCGGTCGCGAGCCGGTCGTAGAGCGCCGGCAGCAGGATCAGGGTCAGGCAGGTCGACGACACCAGCCCGAAGACGACGACCGTCGCCAGCGGGCGCTGCACCTCCGAGCCGATGCCGCTGGCCAGCAGCAGCGGCAGCAGCCCGGCGATCGTGGTCACCGCCGTCATCAGCACCGGACGCAGCCTGAGCTCGGCGCCCTCGAGGACCGCGCGCCGGGTCGGCAGTCCCTGCCGCTCGAGCTGATCGAAGTAGGTGACCAGCACGAGGCCGTTCTGGACCGCGATGCCGAACAGCGCGATGAAGCCGACCGACGCCGGCACCGACAGGTACTCGCCCATCACCAGGAGGCCGATCACGCCGCCGATCAGCGCCATCGGGATGTTGAAGTAGATGAGCGCCGCCAGCCGGAACGAGCCGAGCGCCACGTAAAGCAGGATGAAGATGAGCCCGAGCGCCGCCGGCACGATGACCGCGAGCCGCCGCATGGCGCGCTGCTGGCTCTCGAACTGGCCGCCGTACTCGATGAAGTAACCCGGTGGCAGCGTCACCCGGGCCTCCACGGCACGCTGGATGTCGGCGACGACGCTGCCGATGTCGCGCCCACGTACGTTGGCCGAGACCACCCACCGCCGCTGGTTGTGCTCGCGGTTGATCTGCACCGGTCCCACCACCTCGCGGATCGTCGCCAGCTCGGAGAGCGGCAGGCGGGCGCCGCTCGCGGTCTTGACCGTGAGGTCGCGGATCACCTCTGGCCGCTCGCGGTAGTCGGCGAGGTAGCGCACGTGGATCCCGAAGCGGCGGTTGCCGCGGTAGAGGGGTGACACCTCCTCGCCGCCGATCGCCAGCTCGACCATCTCCATGATGTCGTTGACGTCGACGCCGTGGCGCGCGCAGGCCTCGCGGTCCGGCACGACCTGCAGCTGCGGCTGCCCGAAGCTCTGCTCGGTGCCGAGGTCGACGAGGCCGTCGATGCCGCGGATCGCCGCCTCGATGGCCGCCGCCCGGTTCTCGAGCACCTCGAGGTCCTCGCCGTAGAGCTTGATCGCGAGCTGGGTCCGCGCGCCGGAGAGCAGCTCATCGAACAGGTTCTGGATCGGCTGGGTGAAGTTGAGCTGCACGCCGGGATGGTGGCGGATGTCGCGGTCGAGCGCCGCGATCAGCTCCCGCTTGTCACGCAGCCCGCCGCGCCCGGCCCCGGGCGCCAGCTCGATCTGCATGGAGGCGAAATTCACCGGGTGCGGGTGGCTGCCCGCTTCCGGCCGACCGATGCGGGTGACGGCCTGCGCGACCTCGGGGTAGGCGGCGACCTCGCGCTCGATCCGCTGCACCGACTCGGTCACCTTCTCGAGCGACGTGGAGGGCGGGAAGGTCATGAGCACCTGGATCGAGCCCTCCTCGAGGACCGGGATGAACTCGGTGCCGAGGCGCGGCACCAGGAGCAGCGTGGCGGCCAGCGCCAGGATGGCGACGCTGAGGACGACGCCGCGGCGCCGGATGCAGCGCTCGAGCAGCGGCCGGTAGAGGCGCTTGAGCCCCCTGACGAGGCGGGGCTCGGCGGGGCCGCCGCGCCCGCCGGTCCCGTGCAGGTACGAGGCGAGGACCGGTGCCATGACGAGGGCGGCGGCGAGCGAGCCCACGAGCGCGTAGACGATGGTGCTCGCCATCGGCGCGAACATCTTGCCCTCGACCGACTGCAGGGTGAGGAGCGGCAGGAAGACGACGATGATGATCAGCACCGAGAACAGGATCGGCCGGTCGACCTCGGCGACGGCTCGCAGGATGGTCGCGTTCCGGTCGCCCTCGCTGCGCGTCAGGTGACGGTGGATGTTCTCGATCATGACGATCGTCCCGTCGCCGAGCATGCCGATGGCGATCGCGATGCCGCCCAGCGACATGAGGTTGGCGGAGAGGCCGGTCCGGCTCATGAGCAGCACGGCGACCAGCGCACAGAACGGCACCGAGAGGGCCACGATGAGCGCCGTGCGCGGACGGCCGAGGAAGAGGAGGAGCACCAGCACGACGAGCGCCGCGCCCTCGAGGAGCGCGCTGGTCATCGTGTGGGTCGCACGCGAGACCAGCCGGGCCTGGTTGTAGTAGGGGACGATCCGGACGCCGTCGGGCAGCGCCTCCTGGATCTCGGGGAAGGTCGCCCGGAGCCGGTCGATGACGGCCGAGGTGTTCTCGCCGTAGAGCTTCATGACGATGCCGCAGACGACCTCGCGCTCGCCGTTCAGGGAGACGACGCCGCGCCGGATGGCGTTGCCGTAGGCCACCTCGGCGACGTCGCGGATGCGGACCGGGACACCCTCCGCGACGTCGAGCTGGATGTCGCGCAGCTGGTCGAGCTGCTCGACGAGGCCGAGACCGCGGACCAGGTACTCCTCGGCACCGAGCACGATGAACTGTCCACCAACGTTGCGGTTGTTGGCCTGGATGGCGACGGCGACGTCGGCCATCGTCAGGTCGTACTTCTGGAGAGCGAAGGGGTTGACGCGCACCTGGTACTGGAGAACGTGTCCCCCCATCG
>JASFRE010000125.1:0-9594 GCA_050115055.1 Candidatus Eiseniibacteriota bacterium
CCTGCCCGCCGCCCGCGATGCCGCCGGCGGCGTCCGCGTCTCGGTCCGGCAGCAGGCCGATCGCCTGGCGGCGCATCACCGGGTGACCGTCGCCACGCTCGGGCGCGTCCTGCCGCCGATCGGCCGCTACGGTCCGAAGCAGGTCCTCGACCGCGCACAGGCGGCGCACCGGGCGGCGCATCCGGCGCCGGAGGCGGGCATGGACGGGCAGGCCGAGCCGGCACCCGGAGCGCCCGCGACGGCACCGGCGCAGCCCGCGACCGCACCGGCGCAGCCCGCGACGGCACCGGCGCGACTGCGCGTCCTCGCCTACCGCTACCTGCACCTGCCGGTCGTCTGGGCGCTGGCCGAGCCGCTGCAGGTCCTGGCGATCGCGCTCTGGGTCCTGCTGCGACACGGCCGCGGCGTCGACCTGGTGCACGCGCACCGGGGCTATCCGGCCGGCATCGCGGTCCTCGCCGCCCGCCTCATCGGCGTGCCCGCCGTGGTGACGGTCTACGGTTCGGAGATCCACCAGCAGGCGTTCGGCAGCCACCCGCTCCGGCGCTGGTGGATCCGCCGGGTCGTCCGCCGCGCCTCGCGGGTGGTGGCGGTTGCAGGCAGCCTCGTCCGCGCGCTGGAGCGGCTCGGCGTGCCGGCGTCGCGGCGTCGCTACGTGCCGAGCGGCGTCGACCTCGAGCGCTTCACGCCGCCCGCCGATCGCCCGGCGCTGCGCCGCGCCCTGGGGATCGAGCCTGACGCCCGCGTGCTGCTCGCCATCAACCTCTTCGTGCCGATCAAGGGGCACGCCATCCTGGTCGAGGCGTTCGACGCGCTGCGCCACCGGGTGCCGGGGTGCCGGCTGGTGCTGACCAGCGACGGTCCGCTGCGACCGGCGATCGAGCGCCAGGTCGCCGAGCGCGGGCTCGACGACCGGGTGCGACTGACCGGCTTCCTCGACCACGACGACCTGCCGCGCTGGATCGCCGCCGCCGATCTGCTGGTCCTGCCGAGTCTCGACGAGGGCATGCCGCTGTCGATCCTCGAGGGCTTCGCCTGCGGCCGGCCGCTGGTCGCGTCGCGGGTCGGGGGCATCCCCGAGCTGGTCACGGACGAACGCTTCGGCATCCTCGTACCACCCGGCGACGCGACGGCGCTCGCCGCGGCGCTCGAGTCGGCACTCGCGCGGCACTGGGACGTCACGACACTCTGCGCCCGGGCGCAGGAGTTCGCGTGGCCGGCGGTGATCGAGCGACTGGAGGACGTCTACGCCGAGCTGTGCGGCGCGCCGGCGCAGCCGACGCCGACCACGCAGGCCGCGCCGTCTACGCCGACTCCCGCTCGATGAGCTCGAGCACGCCCTCGACCTCGAGCCGGAAACGGCCGCGCGCCACCGGCACCAGGCGCAGATGGGCGCACCGCGCCTCGAGGCGACGCCGGAGCAGGATGAGCCGGCTCTCCAGGTTGTCCTTGATGACGGGCAGCCCGAGGGACGGATCGAGCCGGAGCTCGCGATTGGTGAACTCGGTCCTTCCCTCGCGCTCGTGCTGGCCGAGCAGCTTCCAGAGGATCTTGGCCGGCACGTGCCGGATCAGGTACTCCCCGTCGGCGAAGATGCAGTCGTCGTTCCGGTAGTAGACGAGCTGGTGGCGGCCCGGCCCGTCGGAGAGCGCGTCGCCTGCCGCGCGCCCGCCGTCGGCGGTCACGGCACCGTTGCCGTCGCCGGTCTCGGCGCCCGCCGCGTCGCGGGCCGCCGATCGCCGCTCCATGCGCCGCATGCCCATGGCGATCTGGTAGCCGATGAGCTGCAGGAATGACGCGTCCCACTCGTCGAAACAGAGCGGATCACGGCTCTCGAGCGCCAGCACGCCGACCAGCTCGTCGCCCGCGACGAGCGGCAGGGCGAGCTGCGCCTGGGCGTCGGGCAGGCCCGGCAGCGGGATCTCGGGCGTGAGGCTCGCGGACTCGCCGCATTCCTCGACCCGTCCGCGAATGGCGCGCCCGTAGCGCAGCTCGGCGCCGACACCGGACACACGCACGAGGTGCCGGTGCTCGGCGGCGGTCCCGATGGCTCCCTGGCCGACCAGGATCTCGGCGCCGATCCCGGTCTCGCCGTAGCCGCGGCTGGCGAGGAGCGTCAGTCGCCCGCACGGTCCCGCCGACCCCGGCTCCACCGGCACGAAGAGCATGGCGTGCGAGAAACCGAGGAGCTCGTCGAGGGCGAGCAGCGTCTGTGCCAGCAGCGCGTCGAGATCGTGGGCGCGCGCCACCCGCTCGGCCACCAGCTGCACGCCGCGCAGCTCGGAGAGCGGGCCCGACGGCAGGGGCGGCGCGGCGGCCTCGGCAGCCGGGTCGGCCGGCTCCAGGAAACCATCGACCCGCTCCACCCCGAGCACCTCGTAGACGTCGGCGGAGCGTAACCGGAAGACGCCGGCCATGCCGGTATGCGAGGCGATGACCTGGATCCGCATGGCCATCGCCTCGAACAGCGCGCCCTCGGTCTCGGAGTGATCATGGCGCAGGTCGAGGCGATAGGTCTCGAAGGTGACCGGATGGTGGACGATGACCTGCGCCCGTGGATTCCCGGCGATGTTGCGGCGGGTCTTGTTGAAGAACTGGCACGACAGGGCGACATGCCGCTGATCGATGTAGTCGACGTGCGACAGGTAGGTGACGTTGGGCTCGCCGTCCGCCCCGCAGGTGGCGATGATCGACGGCACGATCCCCTGGAAGCAAGGCATCAGTTCGGCGAGGTCGATCGCGGCCACGGTTCTCACCTCGACGGCGCGACGAGCGCCTCGCCGGCACCGGGGCCGGGGGTCTGGACGAAGAGCGAGGTCACGCGGAGGCGCACCGCATGACAGGGCCAGTGCGCGATGCGCAGCGTGATGCGGGGCGGCACGCCGACCTGCGTCCACGACTCGACGAGCGACTGCTGGTAGCGCTCGACGAACCGGCGGTCCGCGTCGTCGGCCGGCCGATCCGAGATCACCTCGCCCTTCAGCTGGATCCCGCGGTGATCGCGGGCGCGCGAGCAGCAGACCGCGAGGCGCCTGGTGGCGCGCAGGTTGCTGAGCGTGCGGGCGGCGGTGGCGGCGGGCAGGAAGACCGTCACCTCGGCCTGGCCCGGCTCGACGCGCACGCCCATGCCACGCATCGCCTCGGGCACCAGCTCCGCGTCCCGGCTGCCGACCAGCACCGAGACGCCCGACTCGATGAGCGGGACGAGCTCCTGGGAAATGAGGGCTGGCTGGGTCACGCGTCGCGCTCCGGCCGTCGCGGGTGCTGTCAGGCAGCAGGGGCGCTGTCAGGCAGCAGGGATGCTGTCAGGCAGCAGGGGCGCTGCCTGACAGCAGAGGCCCGCGATTCTAGGACCGGGGCGATCGGTCGGCAACGGCCGCCTGTGCGCGGGGCGGCGCGGCGTCCGCGGTCGCGACCGGGTCCCGCGCCACGCACCCCGCGCCCCGCCCGCCCGCGCGGCCGGGTGCACTCAGGGCTGGATCGGGTCGGGCACCCGGTTCTGGATCGCCGGGATGCTCTGCAGGTAGGCGAAGACCGCGTGCAGGTCGTCATCGCTCAGGGCGGCGACGTTCATGACCGGCATCGGCGGCAGGATCATCCGGCCGCGGCCACGGTGGCGACCCGACCGCATGGCGGCCGTGAACTCCTCCTCGCTCCAGCGTCCGAGACCGGTTTCGGGGTCAGGGGTCAGGTTGGTGGTGAAGCTGACGCCCCAGGGGCCGGACCAGGCGGTCATCGTCCCGGCGGCGACGAAGGCCCAGGGGCCGTCGTTCAGCCGCGGCGCGTCGGGCATGACCAGGCTCTCGGGATGCCCCGAGAGCATGCGGGACATGTCGGGCCCGGGCCCGTTCGGCCCCATCTGCCACGGCGTGTGGCAGTCATTGCAACCCATCGTGGTGACCAGGTGGCGACCGCGCGTCACCGGCTCGGGCTCGGTGCCGGCGCCGGCCACGGATGCGGCCGGGGGCTCGGCGATCGAGGTCCCCGCCAGGACGAACGTCGCGGCGACGAGGCACGGTGTGAGAAGCGCACGACGTGCGCGCGGGGTTGGCTGGATCCTCATGGGGAAGCTCCTTTGGGTCATTCGAGTGCTTCTGGTCATTCGAGTCATTCGAGTCTCTCGAGTCCTTCGAGATTCTCGAGTCACTCTGGATGCGACCGGTCCAGCGTGGCGGACCGGTCGCCGGTCGGGGGCCGGAGGGACGCCGGTTCGGTGTCGGCGAGCCAGCTCGTGATCAGTGCGACGGCCGCTTCGTCGACCAGGTGGGTGCCGAGCGGCGGCATCTGCACATACGGGTTACGGGTCTGCATGCGCCGGAGTAGCTCCTCCGGGGGGACCCGGAGATGGAGCGTGCTGTCCGACGCGGCCGCCGCCAGCCGCACGTCGAGCGCCAGGTCGAGCGTCGACAGCGGCCCGCTGTCGTTGTGACAGATGCCGCAGTTGGCGTGCAGGTAGCCACGGGCGGCGCGCTCCTCGGACGAGCGCCCGGGGGCGCGCGGCGCGCCGCCCTCGAGGGGCGCCGGCAGTCCCTCGATCCACCCCGCATCGATGAGCCGGGGCAAGTCGACCGCTCCCGGTGCGGGCGCCGTAGCGTGCGGCGCCAGCGGGTCGCGGTCGGCCGAGAGCTGCAGCGCATCGAAGCCGAGGACGAACTCCGGCCGTCCCTCGTGACAGGCCAGGCAATCGTACCGTCCGGGAATGTCGTGCCGGACACCCGGCGCCACCTCCACCACGGCGCGCGCGCCGCGCTCCGGCACGAGCACCGCGTCGGAGCCGTCCTCCGTCCAGGCGTAGGCCGCGACGATCCACCGCTCCGGCTCCACCTGCTCGAGATAGCGGGTCTCGATGCGGCGTCCGAGCGCGAACTCCTTCCAGAGACGCGTGCCGACCGGGAACCGCCAGTGATCGGGATCGCTCGCGTCGATGCGCGTTCCGGGTGGCAGGTAGACCCAGCGCCGCTTGGTCAGGCCGTCGCTCCACAGAGGGTACTGCGGCGTGTAGGGGTGAACGTCCGCACGGACGGTCAGCGTCGCGAAGTCGGCGTAGAGCCCGGTGTCCGCCAGACGCGCCGGCGGCGGCGGCAGCGGTGGTGCCCCGGCGACGGCGGCGTGCGCCTCGGCCGCGGTGACGTGCAGGCGGCCGAGGATCCCGGTCGCGGCGAGCGCGGTGACCGCGACGAGCGCCGCCAGCACGGCGAGCGCCGCCGGCACGGCGAGCGCTGCCGGCACCGCGAGCGCTGCCGGCGCGCGCGTGCCGGCGCTGCGCGTCCGGTCGTCAGGTGGTGGGTTCGGATCGCTTCGGGGCATGGTGCGTCGCTCCCGGGGTCACGCCGCCACGGTCGCCAGCAGGGCGGCGATCGGCTCGAAGTCGGCCGGCGTCAGCATCGCTTTGATGCCCTCGAGCAGGCGGTCACGCTCCGGCTCCGGCAGCGCCGGGAGCAGGAAGACGGCCCACTCGCGCATGCGGGGCCCGGGGATCGAGCCCACGATGCGACGGTGGATGTCGAGGAGCTCGGCATCGGAGCGATGGGCCCAGAGTGCGCGGTTGCCCGCCACCTCCTCGCGCTCCATGTGCACGAGGTGCGCGGCGACCAGCCCGCCCATGCGCTCGTGCAGCCGGCGCCCCAGCGACAGACGCTCCGCCCCGGTGGCGCCGGCCACTCGCTCGAGCAGCCGGGCGACGTCGAGCTGCAGACCGCCGAGCCGCGCATGCTCCGCCTCGAGCTCCTCGCAGACGACCGGCGCGTCGCGCCGCAGCACCGGCAGAATCGATGCGTCCTCGTGCCCGGCATGCTCGTCGAGCAGACCGAGCAGGTGGCGCACCCGTTCGATCGTGGCGGCGCACGCCGCGTCACGCCCGAAGTCGGTGCGTTGCACCGCCAGGGCGCCGTCGAAGAGGGCCGCCCGGAGCCCCTTGTGAATGACGCTGTACAGATCCACGCGATCCATGTCCCACCTCCCCGGACGGGACCCTACGAGGGAGCTGCGGAAGGATACGGGGAACGACCGCCGCACGGTCGCTAAATGGTCGCTCAGCAAATCGTGAGAGTTTCCTAAACAGGTGGAATGACCCACCGGGAGCCTCGGTGCCGGGCTTGTCGGCGGCGGCGGTGCATGTCAGGATACACGCGCACGTCGGCCGGTGGCGCCCTGATCGTGCGGCGTGCACGATTGGAGAGGATCGGAATGGCTGCCAGGTCGCCACGGACCACCCGGAGAGACGACATGGAGCACGCTGGTGTCCGGCGCAATCTCCTGCAGCGCATCTTCGGCATCGCGGCCACCGGTCCGCCGCGTGACAGGGGCTGCTGGTCGTACGGGGACGGAGCCGTGACCGTCGACCTGGCCCGAGCTCCGGAGCTGGTCGCGGTCGGTGGGGCCGTCCGGCTCGAGGGTCACGAGCTGCCGGAGCGGCTGCTGGTGGTGCGGGCCAACGACGGCACCTACCGCGCCTATCGCAATCGCTGCGAGCACGGAGGTCGACGGCTCGACCCGACTCCGGACGGGTTGTCGCTCCATTGCTGCAGCCTCGGCCGGTCGACCTACGACGTCGAGGGCAACCCGGTGTCGGGACCGGCGAAGCGACCGGTCACGGTCTATCCGGCGCGCGTCGACGCGGCAACACTGGTCATCACGCTGCGCGACGATGGCGGGCGCCATGACGCGCCGTGACACGGTTGCCGGGATGCCGGCGGACTGGCCGGTCGGGACCCGGCGCCTGGCGTCCCTCGCCGCACGGAGGTCCTCGACGTCGCAGGTCCACCTCGGCCCGTCACCGCCGCAGCCCGATCGCATGATCGTCCGGCTCGAGCCGTGATGACGCAGCCGACCATCGAGGACGGGGCGCTGCGCGAGGCGCTCGCGGCGATCGCCGGGCTGGCGCGCGATGCCGGCGGGCGCGCGCTGCTCGTCGGCGGGACGGTGCGCGACACGCTCCTCGGGCTCGAGTCGACCGAGCTCGACCTCGAGATCTACGGCATCCCGGCGGCGGCGCTCCTCGATCTCCTGCGGCCGCGCTTCGACGTCGACCTGGTCGGCGAGACGTTCGGCGTCCTCAAGCTGCGCGGGCTCGCGATCGACGTGTCGCTGCCGCGCCGCGAGTCGGCCACGGGGCTCGGGCATCGCGACTTCGCCATCCAGGCCGAGCCCGATCTGCCATTCGCCGTCGCCGCGCGCCGCCGCGATTTCACGATCAACGCCATGGCGCTCGACCCGCTGTCCGGCGAGCTCCTCGACCCGCACGGCGGGCGTCGTGACCTCGAGGCGCGCCTCCTGCGGCATACGTCGGAGCAGTTCTCGGAAGACCCGCTGCGCGTGCTGCGCGGCATGCAGCTCGCGGCGCGCTTCGAGCTCCGGGTCTCCCCGGAGACGGTGGCGCTCTGCCGCACCCTCTCCCCCACCCACCTGCCGGCGGAGCGACGCTTCGAGGAGTGGCGGAAGCTCATCCTGAAGGGGCGGCGGCCGTCGCTCGGTCTCGCCTTCCTGCGCGACGCGGGCTGGCTCGCGCACGAGCCGGAGCTCCGGGCACTCGTCGACTGCCCGCAGGACCCGACCTGGCATCCCGAGGGCGACGTCTGGACGCACACGCTCCACTGCATGGACGCGTTCGCGCAGGAGCGCATCGGCGACGCCTGGGAGGACCTTGTCGTCGGCTTCGCGGTCCTCTGCCACGATCTGGGCAAGCCCGAGACGACGACGCACGACCCTGACGGCCGCATCCGCTCGCTCCGCCACGAGCCGGCCGGCGAGGCACCGACCCGCGCCTTCCTGGGGCGACTGACCGCGCAGCGCGAGCTCCGGCACGCCGTGGTGCCGCTCGTCCTCCATCACCTGAAGCCGATGGAGCTCTTCGAGGCCGGCGCCGGCGACCAGGCGATCCGCCGGCTGGCGCGCCGCGTCGGACGCATCGACCGCCTGGTGCGGGTCGCGCGCGCCGACCAGCGCGGCCGCCCGCCGCTCCGGGTCGAGCGCTTCGAGGCCGGCGAGTGGCT
This sequence comes from Candidatus Eiseniibacteriota bacterium, assembly GCA_050115055.1. GTDB lineage: Bacteria > Eisenbacteria > RBG-16-71-46 > CAVPCR01 > CBDCWB01 > JASFRE01. The sequence continues at coordinate 7,992 of JASFRE010000125.1, forward strand.
CATCGAGCGCGCCACGGCCCTGGCGGTGGCCGACGCCGCACCGCGGCCACTCGTCCAGGGGCGGCACCTCATCGAGCTCGGCCTCGCGCCCGGCCCGCACTTCCGCCCGGTCCTCGAGGCCTGCTTCGAGGCGCAGCTCGACGGCGCCTTCGATTCGCTGGAGGGCGGCGTCGCGTTCGCGCGGCGGTGGCTCGACGAGCGGGACATGCGGCCGCGATCGGACGGCTGATCACCACCCGCCGGGGTCGGTACCGCCGCACCGGCCAACGAATCGGTCGACGCACCGCCGCGGTTCCTACCGTTTGATGCCGCGATCGGCACCGGCGCAGGCATGCAGGCCGAGATGGACATCGCGCGCGGCGGCGACCAGCACCCCGGGTCACTCCTCGAACGGACGCCGCGCGGTGATCAGGAGGTGGGTCGGCGCGAGCCCAGACTGGATCTCGACGGCAGCGAACCCCGCGCCGATCAGGAGCTCGACATGACGCTCAGCTGGCCGACAGGGAGCGGCAGAGGTCAGATGAAACAGCAGGGCAAACCCCGCCGAGACGAGATCGGGCTCTGCGCCGTCACCCGTCGGCACCATGTCCCAGATGGCGATGACGCCGCCGGGCTTCAACGCCCGGTACACCCGATCCAGGATGGCAGCAAGCCGGTTCTCGGGGACATGGTGCACGACGTTCCCCAGAAAGACGACATCATGCTCGGCCTGCCCCAGATCCGCGGTCAGGATGTCGCCCTCCTCGTAGTCGACGACATCGGTCAAACCCAGCGACTCGCCGAGAGCCCTGGCATGCTCCAGGGCGGCCGGGAGGTCCATCACCAGGCTATGCAGCCCGGGGAACCGGCGGCAGATCGCTGCACCGTAAAGACCATGCGCACCCCCCAGGTCCAGCACGCGGTCGCGGCCGGGCGGGTCCGGCAGCGCTCCTGCCACCTCATCCGCCACAGGTCGGGCCGTCTGCAACATCGCTCGCTGGTAGACGGACCAGTCCTCAGGGCGATCGAATCGATGCTCGACACCTGTTTGGACCGTCCCTTGCAGCGCACGTTCCAGACCCGCGATGGCACGCCAGTGGAATTCACCGTGCAGGACCCAGGCGTCGAGCTGGGCCGGTGCCCCGTCCAGAAGCGTCAGGCGGCTCAATGGGGTCAGGCGGTAGACGCGGCGGTCGACGGCGACGTATCCGGAGGCCGTCAGCACGCGCAACAGGTGCCCGAGACCGTCAGCACTCAGATCCAGCTCGTCGGCGAGCTCTTCGACCGATCGTCCAGAACGGGCCAGTGCACTGGCGATTCCCAGACGCACCATGGCCAGCAACGATCGCGCGACGATCAGCGGCAGAAATGCCTCGAGCAGGACGCGGGCTTCGGGGGTTCGTTCGAGGACCGACCGCTCCAGGGGCGACTGGGGGGTCAGTTCGTAGTGCATGGTTTCACTCCTCCTCGTCCCGCAACGGCTGGGGAAGCGGGCGCGCATTCGCCCGTCCCACCAGTCGAAACCGGAAGACGAAGTTGATCAACAGCTCTTATGGACCAAGAGGGAACGTGCGAAGACGGACATGGCTGGACAGGATCCGGGCAAATGGGGCTGCGGGGCGGA
>JASFRE010000126.1:0-9485 GCA_050115055.1 Candidatus Eiseniibacteriota bacterium
CTCGCCCGCCTCGCCCGCGCCCGACACCGACACCACGTGCACCAGCAGATGGAGCTCCGGGTCGTGGCCGGCGTCCTCCCGCGCGATCAGCACCGGATCGATCAGGTCGACGCCGCTCATGGCCGTCGTCGTCGACCACTGCGGCGGCCCGTCGAGCGGCGTCGTCGCCACCATCACCGCGAAGCCGTCCTGCCGTTCCTCGAGCAGCGCCAGGACGATCCGGCCACTCTGCTCGAGCAGCACCACCTCGGGTTGCGCGAAGTTCAGGAACAGGCTGGGGTCGGCGAAGACACCGAGGCTCTCGAACTCCAGGCCGCCCGGATCGGACCGCATGACCTCGACCTCGACGCCACTGGCCACGTCGTAGCGGCTGAAGGCGACGATCAGCCGGCCATCGCTGGCCGCGGCCACCGAGGGCCCCGCTAGCTCCGCGGGCCCACTGACCGGCCGGTCGGCGCTGGCCGGCCAGGGAGCCGCGGCGCGCGTCGCGGGGGCGACGAGGGCGACGAGGGCGACGAGGAGGACCGGGGTCGATGGCGCGATCGCGGCGAGTCGGAGCGGGCGGAGGATCATCAGCTGCGAGTCCCAGGTGCCAGTGGCGACGCTCGCGGGGTGGGATGACCCTGGGGCCGGCCGTGCCGCCGGATCCCGGAGCGTCGATCGCTCGGAAGTCACTGATAGATTGTCGGTGACCCCCGCCAGCGTGTCAATGCGCGGCCCGCCCCGGTTGCAACCGCAACCGACTAACCACTTGCGTATCGATGGGTTATGACACGGTGGCGGGCATCGTGCCGGGCCGGGTGTGCGGCGCGTCGACCGCCTCCGCCGCCTCTGCCGCCTCAACCTTCTCCCGTGCCACCCGGCGGCAGCTCGATCCCGAGCGTGCCTCCCCCACCCGGCACCGCCAGCGGTACAGGGGGCGCCTTGCCGATCAGGCGCGCCATGGCGCGCGGCCGGGAGTCGTCGTCGTCGCCGGGGACGATCGCCTCGCGGTAGTAGAGGATGTGGAGCGGCGCGAACAGCCGCAGGGCCTCGTTGCGCTCGAGCAGCTGCTCGCGGCGCGCGTCGTGTCCGAGCACGTCGCACTCGTCGGTGGTGTGGCTCTCGAAGAACAGGTAGCCCCCGGGGCGCAGGCCGCGGATCAGGCGCGGGACCAGGTTGCGGTCGAGGTAGTCGATGTTGGCGATGACCGCGAAGCGCTCGAGCCCGGGGTCGAGCTCGGCGGTATCGGTCTCCACGGCCTCGACGTCGACACCGAGCTCCTGCGCCCGGCGCTCCACGAACGCGACGGCCGCGGCCGAGCGATCGGCGGCCGTCACCCGGTAGCCGAGCGAGGCGAGGAAGAAGGCGTTGCGCCCGTTGCCGCAGGCGATGTCGAGGGCGCGGCCGAGCGGCGCATCGGCGATGGCGTCCGCGAACTCGACGAGCAGCAACGAAGGCTCGAGGCTCGCCTCGTCGGCGGTCTTGAGATGACGCCCCGTGCCGCGCTCGCGATCGACCGGTAGAGCTGCCATGGTTCTCCCGCGCGCCGCGGCCGCTAGACGTCGAGGTTGCGCACCGCCAGCGCGTTCTCGTCGATGAACTGGCGGCGCGGCTCCACCTCCTCGCCCATCAGGATTGTGAAGATGCGGTCGGCCTCGACGGCGTCCTCGAGCGTCACCTTGAGCATGACGCGCTGGGCCGGGTCCATGGTCGTGTCCCAGAGCTGGTCGGGGTTCATCTCGCCGAGACCCTTGTACCGCTGCACGCCGACGCCCTTGCCACCCATCTCCTCGTAGTAGCGCTCCTTCTCCTCCTCGCCCCAGGCGTAGCGCTGCTGCTTGCCGCGCTTCAGCAGGTAGAGCGGCGGCTGGGCGATGTAGATGTGCCCGCCCGAGATGAGCGCGCCGCGCCGGTAGCGGTAGAAGAAGGTGAGAAGCAGCGTGCGGATATGGGCGCCGTCGACGTCCGCATCGGTCATGATGACGACGCGATTGTACCGCAGCTTGGCGAGGTCGAAGTCGTCACCCACCCCGGTGCCGAGCGCGGTGATGATCGTCCGGATCTCCTCGTTGGCGAGGTAGCGCTCGACCCGCGCCTTCTCGACGTTGATGATCTTGCCGCGCAGCGGCAGCACCGCCTGCGTGCGCGGGTTGCGGCCCAGCTTGGCCGAGCCGCCGGCCGAGTCGCCCTCGACGAGGAAGAGCTCGCACTCCTCCGGATCGCGGGATGCGCAGTCGGCGAGCTTGCCGGGCAGCGACCCCGAGTCGAGGAACCCCTTGCGACGTGCCAGGTCGCGCGCCTTGCGCGCCGCCTCGCGCGCCCGCGCCGCCGACACCGACTTCTCGATGATGCGCCGGGAGACCGCCGGGTTTTCCTCGAGGAACTCGGAGAGCTCCTCGCCGACGATCGAGTCGACGATCCCCTTGACCTCGGAGTTGCCGAGCTTCGTCTTCGTCTGCCCCTCGAACTGCGGCTCGCTCAGCTTGACGCTGAGGATCGCGGTCAGGCCCTCCCGGCAATCGTCACCGCTCACCGTGCCCTTGAAGTTCTTGAGGAGACCCTCCTTGCGGGCATGCGTGTTCAGCGACCGGGTCAGGGCACCGCGAAAACCAACCAGATGCGTGCCGCCCTCGAGAGTATTGATGTTGTTGGCGAAGCAGAAGATGTTCTCGAGGAACGAGTCGTTGTACTGCATCGCCAGCTCGACCGCGACGCCGTCGCGCACGCGGTCGATGTGGATCGGTTTCTCGTGGATCGGGTTCTTGTTCTTGTTGAGAAACTCGACGAACGAGACGATGCCGCCCTCGTAATGAAAGTCGTGCCGCTTGCTGGTACGCTCATCCAAGATCGAGATGCGAAGGCCGCGATTCAGGAAGGCGAGCTCGCGCAGGCGCTGCGACAGCGTGTCGAAGCTGTAGTCCGTGGTCTCGAAGATCTCCTGATCCGGCATGAAGGTGATCGTCGTGCCGCTGGCCTCGGCCTCGCCGCGCACCTCCATGTCGGCGGCCGCCTTGCCGCGCTCGAAGCGCTGGAAGTAGATCCTGCCGTCGCGGTGCACCTCCGCCTCGAGCCAGGTCGAGAGCGCGTTGACCACCGACACGCCGACACCGTGCAGGCCGCCCGCCACCTTGTACGACTCGGAGTCGAACTTGCCTCCGGCGTGGAGCGTGGTCATCACGACCTCGAGCGCCGGTCGTTGCTGGGTCGGGTGGAGATCCACGGGAATCCCGCGACCGTCGTCCACCACGGTGACACTCGAGTCGGTGTGGATCGTGACCTGGATGTTCTGGCAGGCGCCGGCCAGCGCCTCGTCGACCGAGTTGTCGACGACCTCGTACACGAGGTGATGCAGCCCCGTCTGCGACGTCGACCCGATGTACATCGCCGGGCGCTTGCGCACCCCCTCGAGCCCCTTCAGGACCTGGATGCGTGTCGCATCGTACTGATGAGCGCTTTCCACCACCGTCGTCGACTCCGCGGCGTCCGGTCCACTGGCCCCGGCGCCTCTCTGTGTCCCTGTCACCTAGCGTCCCTCGCGACCACCGCCCGGTCCCTGTCCCGGCGTCGGGTTGACGCGAAAGACGATCTCCTCGACCACGTCCGCCCCGGAGCCGATCGTCGCGTTCAGGTCGCGAACGAAGCGCCGCTTCGAGGCGCTGAGCTGGTAGAGCCAGACCGAGTTGACGACGTCGACGTAGAGCCGCCCGTCGCGAAACCCGGTGGCCGCGCTGCGCCGCGCGGCGTCCTCGCCGGCGACCCGCGCCCAGCTCTCCACCGCGCGCCAGCCCATGAGGCCATGGCGGACGCGCGCCGGCAGCGCGCCCCCGACCAGATCCCCGATGCGCTCGATGCGGTTCCAGCTGTGCGCCAAGAGTGTTGCCTGCCGCCGGCGGCTCAGTCCATGAGCTTGATGGGCATGACGAGGCAGGTGATCTCCTCGTCCTCCGCCTGCTCGGCCGGCTGCACGAGGACGGCGGAGGTCTCTTCCTTGAAGGCCATCATGATCTTATCGCTATCCATGCCCTTCAGGGCCTCGAGCAGGTAGCTCGCATTGAAGCCGACCGTCATCTCCTCGCCGTCGTAGTCGGCCTCGATGCTCTCGAGCCCCTCGCCGACGTCGGCGGTCTGCACGCGGAGTTCCACGCGCTTGGCGAACAGACCCAGCTTCACCTGGTGGGTGATCGAGTCGGCGAGGATCGACACCCGGCGCACCGCCGAGATGATCGCCTGCCGGTCGACCACCAGCTTGCTCGGGTTGTCGCGCGGCACCACCTGCTCGTACTTCGGGAAGGGGCCGTCGATGAGGCGCGAATAGACCGTCGTCTCGCCGACCTCGAACATGACGTGCTTGTCGGTGACCACCATGGTCACGGCATCGGAGCCGTCGCCGACCAGGCGCTGCACGAGCTGCAGCGTCTTCGGCACGACGATTGCGGTACCCGCCTTCTCGAGCGCGCTGTCGCGCAGCGTCACCCAGGCGAGCCGGTGGCCATCGGTGGCGACCAGACGCATCTCTCCATCCCGCACCTCGAGGAGGACGCCGTTCAGCACCGGACGCGCGTCGTCGGTGCCGACCGCATAGCTGGAGTAGCGGATGCCACGCGCCAGCGCCGACCCCTTCAGCTGGACCCGCGTTCCCTCGCCGACCTCGGGCACCTTTGGAAACTCGTCGGCGTCCATGCCCATCAGCGTGAACTGGCCGATCGTGCAGTCGACGGTGACCTTCAGGTCGTCGCTGGCGACCTGGATCTCGTCACCCGGCAGTTCCTTGACGATCTCCGTGAACCGCCGTGCCGGGACCGTCACCCGACCGTTGGCCGCCGTCTTCGATGCGGCGCGCGTACAGACCGCCATGTCGAGATCCGTGCAGGTGAGATGAAGCACACCGTCCGCCGCCTCGATCAGGAAGTTCGAGAGAATCGGCAGCGTGCTCTTCGGCGGCACCGCCGAGACGACCGACTGCAGGGTCCTCGAGAGGTCCTCAGCGCCCATGGAAAACTTCATGTTCCACCCCTCAGACGCCGCCGCTCCGACGCCCCGACGAACGTTATAACTTATTACAGGACATGGAGCTACAGGGAAGGCCAGGCGGCATCTGGGGATTGTATCTCACCGCTCCGGGGGCGGCAACACGAAAGCCCCGGGGCGTTCCGGAGACGCCCCCCGCCGCCGCTGCCGCAGGCTGTGCGACAATCGCGGATGCACATCCCGGTCCGTTCTACCATGATTGAAATAGAGAGATGGATGATGCAGAAGATGGGGCTGGGGAGAAGTGGAAAACGCCGTGGACGCGCGCCCGGCGGCGCGTGCCGCCCGAAGGGCGTGGGACACGGCTGTGGATGGCTGGCGGGTCGGGGGTGCAGGGTTGTGTACGGCCGGCTCCGGACGGCGGCAGGGGCTGTGCGGGCGGCGCTCGCGGTGTGCAGAACCGCGGGGTTGTGTGCAGCGTTTCCTCAAGTGTCGACAGGGTTGTCAACCGGCGGTGGCGGTGATGGCGGGAGCTGCCGCGGCGGGACTTGGCGGGCGAGGTGAGCATGGAGTCGGATCGGGCAGGCGAGCACGAGGCGGGCGCGGCGCCGGCGGGCGAGTCCGGTACGCCAGGAGACGCCGGGCGCGGGACGACGTCCGCCGCCGGGCGCGACGAGCTCCAGAACGAGTTCAGCTGGTCGCGCAGTCGCGTCGAGCAGTTCGAGGCGTGTCGGCGGCGGTACTACTACAACTACTATGCGAGCTGGGGAGGTTGGGAGCCCGCGGCACCCGAGCGCACGCGGCGTATCTACGTGCTGAAGCAGCTGAAGAGCCGGCACGTCTGGGCCGGGATCGTCGTCCACGACGTCGTGGAGCGGGTGCTCAAGAACCTGCAGCGTGGCATCTCCCTGCGTAGCGAGGAAGAGGCGGTGGCGGCGGCCCTGGGACGCATGCGGCGGGAGTTCCGCGAGTCGCGATCGGGGCGCTACTGGCAGCGGCCGAAGAGCCTGGCGCTCTTCGAGCACGAGTACGAGACCGGGATCGAGGACGCCGCCTGGAAGGAGAACGCCGACCACGTCGCGAGCTGCATCCGCAATTTCTTCCAGTCGGACGTCTACGATCGGCTGCGTTCGGTGCCGGCCGGCGACTTTCTCGAGATCGAGACGCTGTCGTCGTTCGTGGTCGGGGGCGTCAAGGTCTGGGTCAAGCTCGACTGCTGCCTGGAGTCGGGCCCCGGGGTGTTCGTGATCGACTGGAAGACGGGGCGCGCCGATCGCGACCGGCACGCGGAGCAGATCGCGTCGTACGCGCTCTACGCCGCCCAGCGCTGGGGGGCACAGCCACGGCAGATCCAGACCCTGGTCTACAACCTGTCGATCGGCGAGGGCCAGACCTACACGATGACCGAGGAGACCGTGGCGCAGGCCCGGCAGGAGATCGTCGACACGGCCGCCGCCATGCGCGCCTACCTGGCCGACCCGGCCGCCAACGTGCCGTTGCCGGAGGAGGCCTTCGAGCTGGCGCCGGACGAGCGGGTCTGCAGATGGTGCAACTACCGGGGCGTCTGCCCCCGCTTCGAGGCGGAACCCTGATGCGCTCGCCGGGTAGAACCCGATGTCCGGAGGACGCTTCCCCTCGACGCCGTGGCCTCGCCGCGGTGGGGGGATCGTGCGGGAGGAGGCCGGGTTGCAACCGGCTCGACTCCCAGGACCACGCCCGGCTTCCTCCCGGGCGACCTTCTCCGAAACGCCAAGAGATCGCTGACGAGACGCAACGATGCGTCGTGGATGGTAGCCGGTGACGATTGCCTTGCCTCGGTCATCGCCGGCTCGGCCGCGGCGCGTCTTGCGTTATGGGCCTGCGTGTCGGAAGCTCGACGTCCGGCAGGGGCATCCCCGGCAGCGCGTCGTCCGGCAGCGCGTCGCCCGGCGGCCGTCGCCCGCCTCCAGCCGGCGCCGCCAGGGCCCCGGCGCGTCCCCGGGGTTGATCCGTAACTTATTGTAGGAAATGACGATAAGGGAAAGGATGATGCGTAGAGAGCATGGCATCACGACCGGCCTCCTGGTGGCCCTCCTGGGCGTTGCCCTGACGTCCCCGGCGCTGGCGGTCCGTGGCCTCAACCCGCTCCGCGTCTACGAGCAGACGCCCGAGCAGGCCAACATCGTCTACGACGACGTGCACTTCGAGACCGGCGACGGCCTGACGCTGCACGGCTGGTTCCTGCCGTTCCAGGATCAGGAGGGCAACGCGGTCTACCAGGCGGCGCCGATCATCATCCTGGCGCCACCGGAGGAGGGCAACATGGGCGACCTGCTGTGGCACTACTTCCGCTTCTTTCGCGGTGCGCCATGGCACGTCCTGCTCTTCGACTGGCGCGGCTACGGGAGCAGCGATGACTGGGAGCTCCCCGAGCGGGCGGTGGTGATTCCGGAGTTCATCCGCGATCTCGACGCCGCCATCGACTACGCCAAGACCCGTCCCGAGTGGGACGAGCGGCACCTGGCGCTGTTCGCCTTCAACATGGGCGCGGCGATCACCCTGGCCACCACGGCGACACGCGACGACGTGAGCTGCCTGGCCCTCAGGGGCGTCTACACGACGCAGGAGGACCTGGTCGCCGCCGAGCGCGAGATCAACCCGGTGCTGGCGCCGATCGCCAACCCCGACTATCCAGCAGCGCTCGAGCCGCTCGCCGTCGCCCCGAAGATCGAGGTCCCGGTCTGGATCATCGCCGCCGAGGATGACCAGCAGACGACCGTCGACATGGGCAAGCGGGTGTACGATGCGCTCGGCGGCAAGCGGGAGTTCTGGATCGCCAAGGGGGCCGGGCACACCGCCGCGGACATCCCGGAGAACGTGCAGATCGACCGCTTCACCGGCAACCTCCACGCGTTCCTCCGGCGATACATCGGCACCGCGGGCTATTAGACGCAACGACGGTCCATTGGGCCGGCGTCTCGAATTCTGCACAACCCGGCAGAGGCGTGTGGACAAGTGCCTTCGCCGGCCCACCGCGGGCCCCGTACACCTGGACGAATTCCTTGCAACACAACGCGTTGAGTCTGGTCATGCACACCCTGTGGAGACAGTGTGAGTGACGCGCACCGGGCACGCCGCGCGTCGCCGTCGTCGCCCGGACCAGCGACTGGCTGCGGCCTTCTCAAACTGGGTGGGCGGCGCCGCACGCCGCACTCGCGAAGAGCGCCGGTCGATCCGAATGGCGAATCGGTGCCGCGGGAAGCGTACCCGGGGACGTGGCGCGTCAGGGCGGTGTTGCCGGCCGGGGCGCCGATCTTCTAGACTGCTCGGCAGGCGCCGGCCAGCAGGCCGGCGCAGCTCGCCTCTCCCCTTCCGAACGCGTGCCCCGCGCCCGTCGATGTCCCTGATCGTCGGTCGACAGCCCTGTTTTCCGGAGTGCTCGTCGTGATTCACGCCGCCGTGCCTGCACCGCGTTCGCCAGCGGACGACCGTCCCGTGCCGAGCCGCCCACGTCCTCTCCTCCGTCGGTCGATGGCCGCGGCGCTCGTGGCCGCGCTGGCGCCCGTGCTGCTGGCGGTAGGCTGCCTGCCGGCCGGGCAGGTCGAGCGAGGGGATGTCGCGTCGCCGCCCGCGGAGCCCGCCGGCGACCGCACCGCCACCGACATGGCTGCTCCGGAGCCGCCGCCGCTCGCCACGGATGAGCCGCCCACGCCGCTGCTGGCCGGCGCGGAGGGCGGCGCGCCGGCCGCGGCGGCGCTCGACGCGTCGGTCGACGAGCTGCTGGCGGCGGCGGAGACCGCGCTGCTGATCGCCGGCGAGCGCGCGGGCGCCGCCGACACCGAGGGCTACCGGCTGGCGATGGCCGAGTGTCTCTCCTACCTCGACGAGGCACAGAACCAGATCGCCGCCGATCCCAACACCTTCCCGCTGCTGCGCGAGGCCTACGAGAAGCTGCTCGCACAGCTCCGGGAGAGCCTCGACCCGTCGGCCCCCGAGGAGAACGTCCTCGTGGCCTCGCCCGCCGAGCTTGCCGACACGCGCGCCGCCAACTACAAGAACGGCGCCAGCTACGAGATGCCGATCGATGCCGAGAGCAAGCTCGTGCAGAAGTACCTGGCGCTGTTCCAGAAGGGCAAGCGCCGCCGCTACATCGAGCAGGCGTTCGAGCGCTCGGGGCGTTATCGCGACTTCGTGCTCGAGGAGATCCGGGCACGGGGGCTGCCGGAAGAGCTCTGGGTCGTCCCGATCATCGAGTCGGGGTACAAGACCTCGGCCTACTCGCGCACGCGCGCGGTGGGGATCTGGCAGTTCATGGCGTCGACGGCGCGCAACTACGGTCTGACGGTCAACGAGTGGATCGACGAGCGGCGCGATCCGGTCAAGGCGACCCGGGCGGCCCTCGATTACCTGAAGGACCTCTATCTCTGGTTCAACAACTGGGACTTTGCGCTGGCGGCCTACAACCGCGGCGAGCACGGTATCCACCGCGACATCCGCAACTCCGGGATCGTCGACTTCATGGAGATGGCCGAGCTCGGCGCCACGCACCGCGAGAC
>JASFRE010000127.1:0-9473 GCA_050115055.1 Candidatus Eiseniibacteriota bacterium
GTCCATGGCGCCCGGGGCCGACATCGCCCGCGACGCACGCATGCCGCGCTTCATCGGCGGACCGCCCGACCCGAGCCAGCGCTTCGCCGCGAGCGCCGCGGTCCTCGTCGGCGCCGGCAGCGTCGGGCTCCGCGCTGCCATCCATCTGGCACGCCTGGCCATCGGGCGGCTCTGGATCGTCGATCCGGGGGTGCTCGGGCCGACCAGCCTGCTGACGCATCCGGTCGTGCCGGCAGCCGCGGATGCAGGGCCGGCGTCGGAGTCGAGGGCGCCGGTGGAGGTGACCTGGATCGGCGAGGCGAAGGCTCGCCACGCGGCGCGCCGGGTCGCCGCGATCAGTCCCGCGACGCGCGTGCAGACCTTCGCCGGTCGCTTCGAGGACCTGTCGTTCGACGCGTCGACCGCGGCCATCGGCGCCGCTGACGTGGTGCTCCTCGCCACCGACAACCTGGGGGTCGAGCTGGCGCTGGGCCAGGCCTGTCTGCGGCTGGGCACGCCGCTCCTCCAGGCGTCGGTGCACGGCGACACGCTCGTCGCCCAGGTGCGTCGCTTCATGAATGGCCGCGGCGGTGGCCGCGGCGGTGCTGGCGACGATGGCAGCGGCGGTGGCCGCGGCGCCGTCGGCCACGACCGCCGCACCGCGGCGCACGGTCCGGTGACCGGTGCGCATCCGGTCGCGGTCCGGAACGAGGAGCCCGGAGGCCAGGTGCCTGACGCCTGTCCGGCGTGCCTGTTCGGCGATGAGGAGTGGCGACAGCTGGCGCGCGAGACGCGCTACAGCTGCTCGGGCGACGGGGCAGGCGCCGTTCCCGGCGCGCCGGCCGCGGCGGCGCGACGGACGGCATCGATGCCGACCATGAGCACCAGCTTCCTCTGCAGCCTGGCGGCCGATCTCCTGCTCGTCGAGGTGACGCGCCTGCTGCTGGGGCTCGGCGCGCCGCCCGCCGACGCGCTGATCGAGTACTGCGGCTACACGCATCGCACGACGCTGTCGCCGCTCCGACGCAGCACGGCCTGTCGCTGCGAGCACGTGCGGTGGAGGCGTGTGTCATCGCTGCGCCCGCTCGGCGCATCGACCACGGAGGAGCTGGCCGCCGCGGCGGGCGTGAGCCGGCCGTTCTCGATCGTGGTCGGCGATCACTGCTACTGCGAGCGACCGGCCTGCGGGTGCTCCCCATGCGACGCGCGCTTCGTCGCCACCCGCCCGGCCGGCGCGGAGACGGACGCGGACCGGGAGGCCGCGCGATGCGAACGCTGCGGTGTCCCGATGCGCCCCGCGACCTTCGACAGCTACCACGAGGTCCCCGGCGAGCTGCTCCTCGCGCAGGGAGGTCGCTCGCTGGCGGAGCTCGGGGTGGGCCACGCACGGTACGTGCTGCTCCGCGACGCGACGCGCTGCGTGCTCGTCGCGGATCCCGGGTCCGACGACGGGTCCCACCGATCCGAGCACGACCTCTGGAGCGCCGGGTGGACGGACGGGTGGACCGCCGATCCGTCGCCCGGCCGGACGCGCGGCCGGACGCCCGGGCCGGCCACCCGTCCGGCGAGGAGCACGACATGAACCGGAACCGCCCGATTCCCAGCCCGGCCCCGACCCGCTCGGCGGTGCCGGCACCGCACCGCGCGACGCACGCGCGCGGCGCCGAGACCGCGCCCGCCGCGCCGGCTTCGCATGGCGCGGCGAGCGGCAAGCGCGCGACGGGTGCGCGACCGAGCGGCGGCCTGGCGGCGCTCGCCGAGGTGTCCCTCGACCCTGCGCGCCGCCGGCGGCTGGCCGATGCCTGCGCGCTGTGCACCGGGGACGCGGCCTGGAAGCGACGCAAGCAGGCAGAGGCACGGGAGCTCTTGCAGCTCGAGATGATCGCGCCGCGCATGACCGTCGACTTCATCGACCTGCGCACGGGCCTGCGCACACTGATCCGGCTGCGCGTGCCGGTCGCGTGCCGGGCGGGCGACACCGCCGGCCACGGAGATCTGATGATCGCCGGCGCCGCGGTGCTGGGCATCACCTATCCGCGCGAAGCGATGTGGCAGGTGGTGCCGGGCTTCGCCTTCGTTCAGGTGCTGTCGCCCACCGGGCTCTTCTATCCGAACGTGGCGTCGGGCCACGACCAGCGGCTGTGTCTCGGGGCGCAGATGCTCCCCGGTACGCGCCTGCGGGAGATCGTGCTGGGTGCCTACGGGGCACTCAGCATGCAGACCGTACAGCTCGACGAGCGCGACGCCGCCGGGGTCATGAACCACGAGGCCGCGCACTGGTGGCAGGAACACCTCGACCGGATCCCGCTCAGTGCCGTGCCGTTTCTCGGTACGGACGATCTCGAGGCGCCGGAGCCGGACGCGGACAGGACGCCGGACGCAGACGCGGCGCCGGACGCAGACGCGGCGCCGGACGCAGACGCGGCGCCGGACACGAACGCGACGCCGGCCGGCGACGCGCGCGACAGGCAGGACCCGAACGCCCCGACCGGGCAGGAGCGACGACCGTGACGAGCTGGAAGCGACCGGGACGGCGAGCATGGCCCGACCTCGAGGCGCTGGGCTTCGCGCCGGCCAACGACCGCAAGGGCTACCGGCGGAACGGCACCCTTGCCGTGCGCGAGGGGCAGTGGGTGCGGTTCACGACCCTGAGCAAGCGGTGGAACCTGACGCTCGCCCTGGAGGGCGCCGCCGCGTCCGCGGACGCGCCCGACGTGCGCAGCTCGATGGCGATCCGCGCCGACGACCTCCTGCGCCTGCAGATGGGGCGACCGGGGCCGTGGCGGCTGGTGCCATCGCGGCGCGCCGTCCTGGAGATCTGCGACATCCCGTTCGGTCCGCTGCGCGATACCGCGGCGGGGGCACTGCGCGACCGGGAGGTCGACCCGTCGCTGGATGACGAGGTGGTGGCGCCCGTGGCCGCATGCTTCAGGTGGTTGCTCGCGGCCGCCAACGGCGACCTGCCACCCGGCTGGGCGCCACCGCCTCGCGACGAGCTGGAAGGGGTCATCGACGCCGGCTCGCTGGTGATCCGCTCCGGTCCGCACACGGCACAGATCAGGGTCGTCCACGAGCCGTCGCGGCTGGCGCTGGTCGTGCCGTCGGTCGGACGCATTCCTCCCGACTTGCCGCCGGCGCGCAGGCAATGGCTCGAGCAGACGCTGCTCGGGGCGCAGGCACGGTGGCGGCTGGTGCGACTGGGCGTCGACGCCGACTCGACCTGCGTTCAGGCGGAGGTCGATCTATCGGGGGTGCCCCGGTCGCAGGCAGCGGTCTTCCTGCGGGCGGCGCGCGATGCGCTGCACTGGGTGGTGCGATGGCTGCTCGAACCGGTGGCCCTGATCACCGACCCGGAGATCGACTCGCGTCTGCTCGAGCAGGATCCGCGACGTGTGCGCAACCTGGAAAGGACGGTACGACATGACTAGCACGTTCGACACGACCGTCACGACCCGCCCCGGAGCACCGCTGAGCTTCGAGGCGACCGACGTGACGGGAACCAAAACGCTGACGGTCGAGGTCCAGGGAGACCTGAGCGCCGATGCCGCGGCCGAGTCCGTCGCCAACCTGATGGCGCTACCACTCAACGTGCCCTGGGCGCTCCGGGTCGACAGCTCGAGCGCGTATCTCGAGGGAAACGTCGCGATCGGCGATCAGATCGTCCCCGGCGAGCATTGCACGGTGACCCCGAAGTCGCACCTCGGTGGTTCACGCGGCTCCCGGTGAGCCGTCACCGCCGGCGGTGACAGCGGCTCGCGGCGGCACGCCGCCGCCCACCGGGTGATGAGGTTCAAGTGGCAGGCGCTCGCTCGCTCGTTCAGCTGGCCCCGACCTGCTCTGCTGGTGCCCTCGCTGGCTGTCTCGGCGAGTGGCGCCTGCCACGCACGATCACGGGCGCATCGCCCGGTGATCGCGAGGTGAGAGAGATGCTCGAGACCACGCACATGATCGGACCGGTCGACCGCACCGAGCCCGTCCAGGTACCGGGCCCGGACGACACCCTGTCGGCGATCGGCGCCGCGCGCGATGTCGCCGCGGAGCCGAACCCCGCGGAGCCGGACCCCGAGGACGGCACCACGGCGTACGGCCAGCTCGGCGCGCCGCTCGCGCACGCCGAGGGCGATCTCCGGGTCGACCTGAAGCTCGACCTCGACGGGGCCGTGGTGACCAGCGAGACGGTCACCCGCGCCGACATGATCGACCTTTACGGCGAGATCTGGTGGCTGAGCCAGCTTCGTCGCGGTCACCCGGAGGTGACGCTCGATGACACGGAGATCCAGGTCCGGCCGCTCTACCTGAAGGACGAGGCGCCGGTCTGTCGCGGCATCGTCCTGCAGGCGACCAACCCGTCCGGCCAGACGTCGGTGCGCTACTTCGGTCGCCGCACGCTCGCGCACGTCGCCGATCGTGCCTCGCGGCGTCTCCTCCAGGGGGGTGTCCTCAAGGCGCTCGATACCTACTACTACGAGCTCCACGCCGACGGCGCCGCCGCCGGGGTGTCCGGACCGCCGGATCTGACCGGCGTGATCAGCGCCGGATCGGGTGGGACGCGGCCGGCGGTGGCGCTCTCGACGACCACCGCGCCGCTCCGCCACCTGGTGCAGCCGCTCCGGCCGCTGCTCGACGCCGGGCAGGCGGTCGGCGAAACGCTGCCCGGCGCCCACCAGGTGTTCTACACCCGCGCGGCGCTCGACAAGGCCGAGCAGATCGCCCGGCGGGGCGAGTCGGAGCGACCGCCGGTCGAGACCGGCGGTGTGCTGATCGGTCCCCTGTGCTCCTGTCCCGAGACCGGCGAGATGTATGGCGTCATCGACGACGTGCTCGAGGCCGTCGACGCCGAGCAGGGCGTCGCCTCGCTGTCGTTCTCGGGTCGTACCTGGTCACAGATCGCCACGGTCATGCGCGCCCGACGCACCGTCGCGGGCCGCGAGGCCGATCGCATCCTCGGCCAGACGCACGGGCACAACTTCCTGCCGCACTCGGGGTCGTCGCGCTGTGAGTCCTGCGACCGGGTGCGCACCTGCGACCTGACCAGCGCCTTTCTCTCGGAGAGCGATCGCACCTGGTGCCGCGCCGTGTTCTCGGGGCAGCCCTGGCAGGTGAGCCACATCTTCGGACTGAGCGCGCGTCACGAGCGCGTCGCCTCGTTCTACGGCCTGCACCGCGGACGGCTGGAGCCGCGCGGTTACCGGGTCATCGAGCGCTTCGAACGGCCCGGGAGATGAGCGGCGGGCAATCGCGAGTGTGATCGCGAGTGTGGTCGGGAGTGCGGGCGAGGCTGCGGGCGAGAGTGCGGGCGAGACCGCGGGGAGGGACGCCGGGCGGACCGACCGACCGCGTCACGCACCGGAGGATACGAACGGCATCGGACCGCGTGCCGGGCAACCGGAGGTAAGGAGAGCCATGATGACGACCTTTCTGGAGGGGCTCGTGGATGCCGGCAAGGCACCGTCGGCCGCGAAGCTCATCACCGACGAAGAGGCGCCCGTCGAGCTGCGCCGCCGGCTTCTCGGCCAGCTCTGCGTCGATGAGGACGAGGCGTCACAGGCGGCGGTCGCGGCCATCCTGGAGGCGGCCGCGGCCGGTGGCCGGCGCGATCACTACCTCGAAAAAAAGCAGGAGCTCGCCGCGCTCATCCAGGAGATCCGTTCCGGAGCACTACGGGCCGGCACCTTCCTGCGTCTGGTGGGACGCGTCGGTGACGACGGAGGTGGCGTTGGTGACGGCCCGGGGTCCGGCAACGGCAACCCGGACGCCACAGGTGGGAACGGTGACGTCGGCGGAGCTGGCGGCGCCGGCGCACACGGCGGTGTCGGCGCACACGGCGGTGTCGGCGCACACGGCGGTGTCGGCGCACACGGCGGCGGCGGCGAGCGCGGCCGCGCCGCCCAACACGGCGGCGCCAGCGACACCGAGCCGGAGTCGCTCGCCGAGACGGTGCGCGTGCTCTCGGCCGGTGCCGACGCCACCGTCGGCACGCGCGCCCTCGTCCTCCTGCCCGGCGGCGAGATGGCCTGTTGCACGGTGCTCGACGACCGGCTGGCCGACGACCTGCGTCGCGGCGACGGCGTCTGGATGGACGCGCAGCTCCGCGCCGTCCTGCGCCGCGACACCGGCCTGCCGTCGATCGGCGAGGAGGCCAGCCTCGAGCGCCGGCTCGACGACGCGCGGGTCGAGGTGACGCTGCGCGATCAGGGGCGCTACGTGTTCCACGCCGCCGCGCGGCTCATCGACCAGCTCGACGCCGGCGAGGCCGAGCCGGGCGCGACGGTGATCTGCTGCCCGCAGCGCATGATGGCATTCTGCGCCGTGCCGCCGGCCGACGCCTTCGCGAGCTTCCGCTACCTCGACACCTCGCCGGTGCCGTCCGTGCGGGTCGAGCGCGACATCGGTGCGCCGCCCCGATTCATCGACGACCTGACCGAGCACCTGCTGATCGAGATGCTCGAGCCGGAGCTGACCGAGCTCTATCGCCTGCGACGCGCCCGCATGGTGCTCCTCGAGGGTGTCTCCGGCTCCGGCAAGACCTACTCGATCCTCGGCTTCCGGCGGCGCATGGCCGAGGTCATGAGCGAGGTGACGGGCGTCGACCTGGACGCCCTGCCGCCGCGCGTCATGCGCTTCCGGTGCTCCGAGATCCTGAGCAAGTGGCTCGGCGACTCGGACAAGCACATCGATCGCTTCTTCGACGAGGTCGAGCGCCTGGCGGCGCAGACCTTCGTGGCGCCGGATGGCAAGGAGTACGAGCTGCCGCTCCTCGTCGTCTGCGAGGAGATCGACGGGGTGGCGCGGGCGCGCGGCGAGGACGCGATCTACGACCGCATCCAGACGACGCTGCTGCAGCGCCTCGATCCGACTGCACCCGGTCTGCGCGACAAGCTGGTGCTCTTCCTCTGCACGACCAACGTGCCGCACGTCGTCGACTCGGCCTTCCTGCGTCGCGTCGGTGGCCAGGTCGAGCGCTTCGGCCGCCTCGACCGTCGCCACTTTCTGGCGGTGCTCGACAAGCACCTGCGCGCGCTGCCGTTCGTGACCGACGGTGTCGACTCGGCCTCGGACGCCCAGCGCCAGGCCGTCGGCGACCTCGTGAGCTGGCTCTTCAGCCGGAACGGCACCGACCCGGGCCAGGTCGAGCTGACCTATGTCGGCACCAACAGCCCGGAGACGAGATACCGGCGCGACTTCCTGACCTGCGGCCTGGTCGATCGCGCCGTGCAGCAGGCGGCGATGGAAGCGCGCGGCGAGCAGTTCGCCGGCACCGGGTCGCCCGGGCTGACCGCCGGCATGCTGATCGCCGCCTTCGACGCCCAGGTCACGAACATCGTCGAGCAGCTGAGTGCGCACAACGTCACCAGCTACCTGACGATCCCCGAGGGCATGCGGGTGGCGAGCGTGCGCCGAATCGAACAGCCCTTGCTGCTGCCGATCGATCTGGAGCAGGCGTCGTAGCGCTGGGAGTGGGATCGCGGCCGTGTGTCCCTTCGCGGCCGCGGCCGCGGCGGGGGGAAGAGACGAGCGTGACGGTTCATGTGGCAGGAAAGTCACGAACGACAGGAAGGCCGACGAAGGAGGAAGGACGATGCAGGAGTTGCAGCGACAGCAGGTGGGCCACCCGGGTCGCCGCGGGGGCACGAACGTCTGGGACGATGCCGCGACGGCGACGGTGGACACGGCGGCGACCGCCACCGTCATGCACGGACCCTATGCCGAGCAGATCCCGGTCGCCGACATGGCGGTGGGCATGATCCGGCAGCGCTACGGGGACCGCTTCGACATCAGCCCCGACAGCGTCGCCTTCATCGACGGCAACCCGGTCGACGAGCACACCACGGTGCGCGCCGGTCAGGTGCTGATGTTTGCCCGGCGCGCCGGCGAGAAGGGCGGCGGTGAAACGGTCACCGGGGTCGCGTGGGGGGCCTTGCCGTGAACACCGTGACCATCGATGGCGAGGAGGTGTCGGTGGCCACGCCCGAGGGCAAGTCGTTCAGCATGCCGCTCAGGAAGCTGCTCGAACGGATCGCCCCGCAGCGCATGGACACGTGCGGCTACGTGCTCCCCGATGGCGTCAAGTGCGTCTTCTCGAGCCGTACCGGGATGGTCGTGGTGCACCAGTCGCCACCCAGCGTCTACAACCTGAAATGGATCACGAACGACTCGCCGGCCATGTACGGCGAGGGGACCACCTATCGTTCGGTGCGGATCGCGCTGCCGTACCTGCTGACGCTGGCCGTCTACCAGCAGAGGCCGGGCGGTCGCATGCGGCTGAGCGACTGGAACGAGTGCTACTTCCGGACGCGGCCGCTCCGCAGTCCGGACGATCGGCTGCTCTACCCGGCGCTCCTCAACTGCTCGCGCTTCGAGCCGCCGGACGCCAGGCCACTGTCCTGGATCTGCACGCAGTTCATGAAGCGCACGGAGTTCGAGGGTCTGCCGACCGCCGAGGAACGCTTCCGCGGCGGCCTGCGGGCGCTCCGCCAGCATCTTCTCGAGAGCGGCTTCAACCTGAGCTCGGAGCAGCACGAGCTGACCAGCTGGTTCACGGCGACCGTGCAGAGGGGCATCGATCCGCGCGTCAGCTCGATCGAGGCCTGGGAGGCGGCGACGCGCGAGGAGCCGCTGTTCGTTCTCGACGTTCCGTGGCTCGAGACCGGGTACACGCTGCGCACGATGGTGGACCGCATCTTCTCGGTGACGGTCGGACGCCAGCCGGAGATCACGAGCGCCAGGGACCTGGCGCGGCTCATCGTCAACGCGCACCGGGGGAGCCAGTGGCCACGACGGCGGCGCACGCTGTTCGACTTCACCGACGTCACCGAAGGGGGCTGAGCCGCCTTCTCCGACACCCGCACACGAAAGCGAGAGACGAGCATGTCCAGCATGTCCAGCCGGCCGGCGCCGCCGGCCCGGTCCACGCCGCCGCCGTCACCCACGTCACCGACCCCGTCGACGTCACCCACGTCACCGACCCCGTCGACGCTACCGACTCCGTCGACGCCACCGGGCGCGTCCACGCCACCGGACCAGTCCACGCCACCGGCATCGCCGCCGGTTGGCGCCCGGATCTCTGGTCTCGTGACACCGATCCTCATCAAGGACGATCCGGACGTCGAGTGGCCGGAGAGTGCCAGCGTTTTCTACATGATGACCCGCGACGGGCTCTACATCTGCCGCAATCACGAGTTCTTCCGGAGCTGCGCGCCGGCCCGCGACTGGCCGCAGGGGCTCGAGCGCCAGAGCGCCTTTCTGGTCCCGCGCTACCCGCAGCTCACGCGCCGCCAGATCGAGCTCGTGGTCGGCTTCTTCGGCGTCGTCGGCGAGGCGCACGGGGCCGAGGCCGCGGTGCTCCTGGCCTGGAATCGCGAGACGCGCGAGATCGAGCTGGTCGTGCCCGAGCAGGTGGCGGTCGTCGACCAGTCCTGGTCGGGACGTTGCTACCCGCTGTCGCTCCGGTACACGCCGCCGACCGACCTGCCGCCCGGGACGTTCATCTTCGG